>NZ_KV880642.1 GCF_001907695.1 Thalassospira sp. TSL5-1 | reverse complement strand
GTTCCGAATATATTCGAAACAAAAGTGCAAACCTCCACATCCTTGGAATATTCATCAGCCAGATGGAACATCCTACCAATAGAATACGGATCGAAGTCTGCAACGGTCTCATTTATGTAGATTATTATATCTTTGATTTCCGCTTGAGCATTTAGAATATTATTTTTGATCTCGAGATGTTTTTCTTCCCAACCTTTTCTGAAAGCAGGTTTATTACCTACATATTTGTCAAGAAAACCATCCCGCTCATCAACTTCAGACTTAAGTGCCGTGCAGAAATTCCCGATGGTTAAAGGATATTTATAAGCCTCTGTAACATTTGAAATATACTGACCCATCTGACTAATACGGAACTGGGCATCTTTGATGTCGCCGAGAGGATCGAACAGAGCAACCAAAGCGGCCTGTTCATGGCTGCGTTGCGGCGCGCGTTGAGCTGCCAGTTTAACCTGTGAAAGCTCCAGTTGTGTTACAACCTGCCGGGAAGCACGTTGAGAGTCCGGTTTGAATTCTTCAACAATCTGATCAGCTTTGGCAAGTTTTGCGGCCCATTTATTCGTCCCGCGCAGATTGACAGGCTGCATCAATTGTGCCCGGACTGACGGGTCATTGCATTCTTTAAAATAAGCCGCTGGCCAACGATATTCGCTATATGCAAGCCATACTTTACTCGCCCAACAGGGAACGAATATTGTACTGGATGGGGGAACCGACTCATCGTAAACCCAATTGCCGTCCGCAGTTGCCTTGGTCCATTTATATTTGCTGAATTTAAAATCAGCGCGAATATAACCGTCGGTATTTTCCGGAACGTATGTTCCATTCACATCTTTATTGTTGGTATCAAACCGAAAAATATGCCAGTTGCGGTCGCCGAGCCGGTCTGTCGCAACTTCATCATTCTGCGGGTCTTCCACATAAACATAAACGAACCCGCGCCGCAGCGTACGGACAAGATAGGATCCGGGATTGTCGATCGATGTCGGTTTTACGACATTGTCGAGGTCATAAGGCAGCAGTGAAAATCGAACCGGCAAAATGGGAATAGTCGTGCTCTCGCATGACATTGCGGTTTGTTCGGCATCGGCGGTGGCTGAAAAATCTCCATAATTCATGTTATGTCCCTTTTTTGCTCGGTCGTTTATTTTAGGCTGTTGTCCACTCGGGTCTTAATACCCGTTCTTTAACCAACGCTCCGCTTTTATATCGATATCCCCAGGAAGGCGCGCCACACCAAATAGCGAGCTTTCCCACCATTTTAGCGGCATATGATCGGGCGCGTTTGCAATGCGTTCATCTACAGGTTTCCCTGCCAAAAAATGTTCAAGGGCCTCGCCAAGCTGTTTGCCATATTCTGCCCGGTCCGGCGGATAGGCCCCTAACGCAAATTTGCGTTTTTGAGATGGTTTTCGCGCGTTTCGCAGCCAGACCGTCATCGGTCCACTGCTCTTAAACCGGCCGGAAAGCGGGTCCCATTCACCGCAATAAACAAAGTCAAAATCCGCCGCCGGGAGGATCCAGAATTTACCGACAGAAATCCCATATACGGCTCCAATCTTGCGATTAAATCGCACCAGAGCCGGACGTCGCATGAAAAACCAGGCAAAGGCACAGATTGTGACCAAGCCAAGTGCGAACATGGGGACGATATAGGACTTTGGGTTGGCGTAAAATTGCAGAACGATATATTCAAACGGTGTGGTATCACCTGAACAGCCATAATAGTTCTTTGTCAGGCATTGGTTTGCATAAGTCTGCGCCCAGAGCGGATCTTCACCCCATAAATAGCCACGCCCGATTTTACCGAGAAAATTGTCAATCGGAGTTGCCTGCCCCATCATATAGGGCAAAAACAACCACCAGAAGGTCGCAAGCCATGTTGCAAGGGCAACAAGACCTGCGACCATTTTTCGGCGACCAAATGAATATTGGGCAACCTCAACCACATCCGCATGCGGTCGCGAAACGCCGTCAAGCCCGGAAACCGGTTTATCAGGCGATAGCACCATCACAGATGTCCTTTACCGCTAAGATGCGCCGTATAGGTTTGGCCGGTTTCACCCCGAGTATATTCCGCGCGAACAAAGTCGCCCGTATCCACCGGCATGTAATAATAGCCCGTTGTCGGTGTCAGACGTTGCTGCCGGGGTTCCGTTGCACGGTCAATTTTCACAACAATTGTCGAGGACCCGGCCATTGCATCAACATGCACCTGGCCACTGTCATCTCCGCTGATTTGCCGGGTGGACAGATCATAACTCAGGCGCCACGAACGGCCATAAAGCTCGCGGATGCTCAAATCCAGTGTTCCGGGATTTTCTTCGGTAAAGGCCTGACTTTCAATGACAAACATTCCGTCATCAACGGTTTTGTTTTCAATCGTCATGGTCCAAAGCAAATCTTCAAACCAGTGGATTTCCTCCTCAAGATGCTGTTTCCACGGCCCCGGCAGGTTTCGTGTTTCCTCGATCAGTTCCTGCGGAGAAGGCCGCACCTGCAATTCCCAATAGGGCGAATCACTGCCCCAAAAACATTTACGCACCACATCTTCGATATCGGAATAGGCCAAAAACGTAATGCCAAGCCCAACCAGCAACACAACCGCCCCAATCCAGGCCGTTGCCGGAAACAGCATTAATACCGTCCCGATCAGCAACGCAGAGTTACCAATGATCTCGGCCGGATCATTGCGTTCAACCCCCCGATAAATACCGCCAACCGACATCACAAGCCCCAGGAAAATCGAAACACGCGGCAACCAGGTCGTCACAACACGCCCCACACCGGACGTTGCTGCCAAACGCGGTGCGTAAATCAGGTCATCAGCCCCCTGCGGAATTGCCTTTTTATAAAGGATCTCAAGGGCATCCTGCGTGATCTGTTGGGCAGGGGCGACCATCTTCATGGTTTTGGACGCCAAACCAAGAGACGCATCAGCAACCCCAATCGCCGTCGCCGTCAGGGTAAATTCCTTGCTGGTAAAAAAGCCTGTCATGGCTCCCTTTTCAAAAAGCTCGTTGGCCTTTTTATGCGCCGTTGCCGTCTCAACCAACGCCCAGGCACCAAGCAAAATGCCAATGCCCGCCGTTCCGGTTTCGATCGAACGAATGGTACGATCCGCGCGCAAGCCGCCAACAAGCTCCAGCTTCCCGTTCATCTCAACCGCCGGAATATCGACGGTCGGCATACGGGTATCAAGTGCTGACATATGCAATTGTCCCGTCGGGCTAATGCCGGCCAACAGGTCTTCGACCTGGGCATCATTAAAGGCACCTTGCAGAAACTTTACCGCATCCACGTATGAAACCGTACGCTTGGTCAGCATCAGGGTGCCAGTTGCCGAACGACGATAACCATTGGTCACGGCATTGCGGAATTCTGCCCCTTCGAGCACCGCCCGCTCCGCAGCAACCTCAAGCGCAATCGCTTCAAGGGTAATATCAAAGGAAAACTGCCATTTCCGAATACGCTCAAACACACCAGGGCTAAAGCCACCCCAGGCTTTCATAAACAGGCGCAAAGGTTTATTCAGCGACGAACCGCTATTCTGATCGGCGTTGGGAATATCCTCTGCACCGCCAAGCCCCTTGCGAATGGCAATGTGCCCCTTCGCCGTGGCACCAAGCCCGGCAAGAGCACGCCCAAGCAGCAGCGACGCATATCCCACTGCATCCGGGTCGTTTTGCTGTTCAAAGCCAAGGGTCAGATGCTTGCCAAGACGATGGTCGCTTTCATTCCCGATGCTGACATTGATCCCGGTAATCAGTTCATCAAGCGTATTGTCAATCGCATCAATGATCGATTTCAGGTTCCTATAACTCTCTTCCCAGCCACTGGCAAAGGCGGGATCCTGCATTTGGTACCATTCGTCACGCTTGGGCACCTGGTCTTTAACGGCCTCACAAAACCGGCCAATCGTTAATGGATAAACATTGGCATTGGAAAAATTCTGTTTGTGTTCGATTTTCGCGGCATAGCGAAACTGCATTTCCAGAATATCGCCCAGCGGGTCATGCAGGGCTGCAACAATGGCACATTCATCCGAAATTTGCGGCGGAATTGCCGTGGCAAATTTGGTTTGCGACAGGCTTAAACGTGCGGCAAGGGTCGGGTTTGTGCGCAAAGGTGTCGGCTTAAATTCCTCGACCAGTTCTTCAGCCTTACCAATATAGGCCGCCCACTGGTTTTGCCCGCGCAAATTAACAGGTTGCATGATCTGCTGGCGGAAACTTTCCTGATGGCCCTGACGGAAAAATGACGGCGGCCAGCGATATTCGCTATAGGCCAGCCAAACTTTGCTGGCCCATTTCGGCACCCAGATGGTTTTGCTAGCCGGGGTGGAGCTGTCATATTTCCAAGTATCGGCGCCGTAATTATCCGTCCATTCATATTTGGTGAAGCTGTAATCGGCACGGTGATAGCTGTCGGTTCCGCTGGGAACAAAATCGCCGTTAATATCCTGGCCCTTGGTGTCATAGCGAAACACATACCAGGCGCCAGGCCCCTTGCGGTCGCTGGCGTCATCCGTTTCCTGCGGGTTTTCGACATACACATAAACAAACCCGCGCCGTAATGTGCGGATAAGATAAGAGCCAGGATTACCGATCGAAGTCGGTTCCTGCACATTCTCCAGCTCGTAAGGCAGCTGCGAAAAACGCACCGGCAGAATGGGAATGCTGCTGCGCTGGCAGGGGAAAAACGTTTCTTCTGAATCTGCATTCGCAGAAAAATCACCATATTCCATGTCGTTTGCTCGCTCTTTTGTGTTCCAACCGGGCTTTGCCCCGATGCAGTTTAATCTGCACCTTCATTGTCTTTAATTTCGCCCGCAAGGGCGGGGATCAGTGTGTTTTCTGATGTTGAGACCGCAACCATTCTTCCGCACGTTGATCAATATCGTCCGGCAGTTTCTTGCGCCCGAACAGAGACCGATGCCACCAGCGATATTTCAGATTTTTCGGCCAGCCGCGTTCGCTATCCTCATAAGTACCCAACATGAATTCATGCAGTATTTCGCCCAGGAATAGTCCATATTCGTCACCAGGAAAGGGATATATTCCAAGTCTGAAAGTTTTTCTCTTCTTCAGATTTTGCGATGATCTTAGTTTTATATCCATCGGACCGTTAAACCCACCGCCATTCCAAACATCCCGGCTCAACTGGCAGCTGTAATCAAATATGTATAGAGGATGTATCCAAAGCTTTCCCCGATGCCACGTATAAATAGCACCGAGATTACGATTAAAGCGCACGGGAGCCGGACGGCGCAGAAAAAAATAACCGAAGCTAAGACAGCCCCAACCCAAAAAAAAGATACATATATCGAAATATGTCCTCGGGTGCCGTTTCATCTGAAGCATCATAAACTGGAAAGGCGTCGTATCTTTGGTGCATCCATAAGACTCATCTTGAACACACCCCTTCAAATAAGTACGCTGCCAAGACTCATGATGCCCCCACAAATATCCATAACCAAAATAACCCAGAAAATATGCTCTATCCTCCCACGCGCTCATTTCCTGATCCTGATCATATGTTCCCGCTTCATCATTCTTTTCATAAGGTTGAAAAAAATAAATCAGGGTAGAGGCCATGATAAAAACTGCTGTGAACCCGGCAACAAATTTTAAACCATGAAAAAAACGCTCGACATCCGCTATTCCTGATGCACGAAGCGCGATCCCCAGATAAATGGTATTTGGCTTTTCTGTAGTCATTACAAATTCCTAAAATTCTCCAGACAAGCAAAGCCAAAACTCTACAAATATTTATGTTTCTTGAGCCACTCGTCGGCGCGGACATCAATATCGTCTGGCAGTTTTGCCACAGGGAAAATGGCCCATTTCCACCATGTCAGAGGCAATCGTTTAGGCGCATTTTCAATAATGTCCGGCGTTCGCGATGTTTTTAGGAACGCAGTGATCGCTTTTCCCAAAACCCTGCCATGTAATCGATCCCGGTGGGGATATCCGCCCAGTTTGAATTTGCGCGTCTTGTTTGGGTTTTTCGCGTTCTTCATGCGAACAACCATTGGACCACTGGTAAAGAACCGGAATGACAGCGGATCCCATTCGCCTTTATATGAAAATTCAAATTCAGAAGACGGCAATATCCAAAGCTTTCCCAAATCCCATCCATAAATAGCACCAATTTTCCGATTAACTCTGAACGGAGCCGGACGACGGATAAAAAAATAAACAAACAAAGCCAATAATATAATAAAGGCACCAGTAATTGCTATAATATAGTGCTTCGGATCGTCATAAAACTGAATGACAACATATTGCAATGGCGTTGTCGTATTTTTACAAGCCAAGATATGATTTCGCAAACAATCATTCAAATAAGATTCTCTCCAACTTTCATCCACCCCCCATAAATATCCACGCCCTAAAAGACCTAAAAAATGATCAATCTGTTCAAATCCGCCGTTTAGATAAGGTAGAACCGCATATCTTACAGTACTGATCCAAGTAGCAACTGCGGTAATACCCGCAATCATTTTCCGACGACCAAAATCATATTTCTCTACATCAACAATATCCTGGGAAATACGTGATATCCCTTCAAATTGTGACGCGTTAACATATTTTTCCAGCGTTATGCCCAACCCTGATTTCTTTGATTTTAACATATTGGACTTATGACACCTTTATGCTCAAAGAATTATCCATGCGGAGACAAAAACCCTACAATTACTATATTCCGATCTCATGCCTCATTTTTCTGATGTAATCGCAACCACTCTTCCGCACGTTGATCAATATCCTCCGGCAGTTTTGCTACCGGAAAAACGGCCCATTTCCACCATGCTAGGTGCAATTTCTTAGGCGCATTTTCAATAATGTCCGGCGTTCGCGATGTTTTCAGGAACGCTGTGATCGCTTTTCCCAAAACCCTGCCATGTAATCGATCCCGGTGGGGATATCCGCCCAGTTTGAATTTGCGCGTCTTGTTTGGGTTTTTCGCGTTCTTCATGCGAACAACCATTGGACCACTGGTAAAGAACCGGAATGACAGCGGGTCCCACTCGCCTCTATACGAAAATTCAAATTCAGAAGCCGGCAAGATCCAGAGCTTCCCCTGATCCCAGCCATAAATAGCACCAATTTTTCGATTAACTCTGAACGGAGCCGGACGACGGATAAAAAAATATGCAACCAGAATTGTCAACATGATTAAAGCAGTAACAGGTGTTAAAATATATCGCATCGGTTCTGCGTAGAACTGGATCGCGACATATTCCAACGGTGTCGTCGTATCGGTGCATGACAGAAAATGATCTCGCAAACAATCGTACAAATATGACTTCTTCCACCCAATATCTGTCCCCCACAAATACCCTCTTCCCACCATACCCAAATAATAATCAATCCACTCCACATTCCCCGCCAAATAAGGAATAATAAAATACCATATCGTTCCTACCCATCCGCCAATACCAGCGAGGCCAAATACCATTTTCAAACGACCGAATTCGTATTGCTCTACATTCAAAACGTCTTGATAGGGGTGAGAAAAACCCTCAATTTGAGATTTGGTGTTCTCTACCACCATTATATTCTCCCTTTATCAAGTAATTCGCCTGTAATCGTCATCGGTGTATCTCCACCCGTATATTCTTTAATACCGCGCGTATATTTGGCCTTAATATAATACCCCTCTTCAAACTCGTGCCGCCGCCCCGCAATATTCGGGCCTCTTAACTTGCCAAAATCCGGGCCCGGGTCAATTTTCACCACAATTGCAGACGATCCCGCTATCATCCTGACATGGATCTGTTCTTTATGATCATCGCCACTAAGCTGGCCAGTTGCTAAATTATATTTCACTTGCCAGAAACGCCCGCGTAATTCACGGATGTTTAAATCGAGTATTCCTGGTTTTTCCTCAGCAAATGCGGGACTTTCGATGAAAAATAATCCGTCATCGTCAACTGAATTCTCAATTTTGATTGTCCATAATAAGTCTTCAAACCAATGAATTTCGGTTCGGAGACGCTTATTCCAGGGCGTAGGCAGATTGCGTGTTTTCTCTATTAAATTTACGCGCCTTTTTAGCCCCCAATATGGAGTACGACTTCCCCAAAAACATTTGCGCACGACATCTTCAATATCGGAATAGCTCAACAACGTAATACCGGTGCCAATTATCAGGAACACTGCACTTACGATCGGAGAAGCTTCAAAGAACATCATCAATGCGCCAATAAAAACTGAAACATTGCCTATGATTTGAGCAGGGTCCTCTCGCTCAAGGCCCCGCTTATAGCCCCCATACGCAGACAAAGCAGTCAACACTATAGACAGTCTGGGCAACCCCAACGGCACAATCCGGCCAACCCCAGCTACCGATGCAAGGCGCGGGGCATAAAGCAGATCTGCTGCTCCTCTGGGAATGGCCCGTTGGTACAAAGCGCGCAGGGCGTTTTGCGAAATTTGCTCGGTAGGCGCAAATGCCGTGGCTGTTTTCGTGCCTAAAGTTAACGCAGCATCTGCAATAGAGACCGCTATTGTCGTGACGTTAAAAGCCTTACTGGTAAGAACCGATGTCAACTCTCCCTTTTTAAATAACTCATATGTTTTTTCCTGCGTCTGCGCCGTTTCACAAAGGGCCCAAAAACCCAGCAATAGCGAGATACCAGCAGCACCACCCTCCAACGTGTAAATGGTGCGATCCGTTCGCAAACCGCCCAAAAGCTTGACGTCACCATTGATCTCGACCGCGGGCAAATCTACTGTCGGCATCCGCGTATCAATGGCCGACAAATGCAGCTTTCCGGACCGGCTAATACCGGCAACGAGATCCTTCACCTCGGCATCATTAAAGGTACCTTGCAGGAATCTTACCGCATCCTCGAACGAGACTTGTCGTTTGGTCAGCATGATGGTGCCATCGGACGAACGGCGATAAACATTCTCGATGGCGTTCCTAAGTACCGGGTCATTCCGCACTTTGGGTTCTACGGCGATCTCAAGAGCAATGGCTTCAATCGTAAGATCAAATATAAAACGCGACTTCCGTATTTGATCATAATATTTAGGGCTTATATCTTCCCATGCCATAAAAAAGGCGCGCAAAGACGTATTTAAAGCAGAACCGTTATTCCTGTCAGCGTCTGGTATGTCTTCGGCACCGCCCAGACCTTTGCGAATGGCAATATGCCCCCGTGCCGTTGCACCAAGGTCATCAAGAACCCTGCCGAGCATCAAAGAAGCGTAAAAAACTGCGGCGGGATCATTTTCCTGATGAAATCCAAGAGCCAGATGTTTACCCAGGTAATGATCATTTTCATTACTCATGAAAGTATTAATGCCGGTAATCAGTTCCTCGAGACTATGGTCAATACTTTCGATAGCTGAAACAAGGCTGTCATAAGATACTTCCCAGCCATCTGCAAAAGCAGACCTCTGAAGCTGATACCATTCCTTACGGTCGGGCACCTGATCCTTGATCACCTTGCAAAACCGACCGATGGTTAAAGGATAGGCATTCGCATTGGCGAAATTCTGTTTATGCAGCACTTTCGCGGCATATCGAAACTTCATTTCCAGAATATCACCCAGCGGGTCATGCAAAGCTGCGATCACAGCACATTCATCTGAAATTTTTGGTGGTACGGCTGCTGCAAACTTGGTTTGAGACAGGCTCAAACGTGTGGCAAGGATCGGGCTTTTACGCTTGGGCGCTGGCTTGAATTCCTCTACCAGTTCCTCGGCCTTGCCGATATAGGCCGCCCACTGGTTTTGCCCGCGCAAATTAACCGGTTGCATGATCTGCTTGCGGAAACTTTCTTGATGGCCCTGACGGAAAAAGGATGGCGGCCAGCGATATTCGCTATAGGCCAGCCATACCTTGCTGGCCCATTTCGGTACCCAGATGGTTTTGCTGGCCGGGGTGGAGCTGTCATATTTCCAGGCACCCGCACCGTAATTGTCCGTCCACTCGTATTTGGTGAAGCTGTAATCGGCACGATGATAGCTATCAGTTCCTTGTGGAACGAAATCACCATTGATATCCTGGCTCTTGGTATCATAGCGAAACACGTACCAGAAACCCGGCCCTTGACGGTCGCTTGCTTCATCGGTTTCCTGCGGGTTTTCTACATACACATAAACAAACCCGCGCCTTAGCGTGCGGATGATATATGATCCCGGATTACCGATAGAGGTTGGTTCCTGCACGCTGTCAAGATCATAGGGCAGCAATGAAAATCGCACCGGCAAAATGGGGATCATGCCGCGCTTGCAGGGGAAAAACGTTTCTTCTGAATCTGCATTCGCAGAAAAATCACCATAGTCCATGTCAGTCACCCACCATCTTGGTTGCCAGGGCCAGCAGGGCGTCCGCCCGGTGCACATCGCTCATATTGTCAAAATCGGGGATTTCAGCAGGGTCGAGTTTGTCGGCGGCGTGCCCGGCCCGGTGCAGCACAAATTGTGCTTCCATTGTTTTGAGAACCGCCAGTTCAGAGGTCATTCCCAGTTCACGGGCATAACGATACTGTTGGGTCAGGACATCGTCATCCGGGTTGTCTTCGTATTTGGCCTTAAAAAAGGCCTTCACCCGGTCGATAAAGCCCGTGCGTTTATTGCCCGCAACAAAGGCGCTGAAGGTCGGAAAAAATGGCTCGCTTGCCGTCGCCTCGCTGCCGGTTTTGCCGACAATACGCGCCGCCCCCTCCTTGTGCGGCGCAATCAGCACATCAATTTCGCGAAAGAAACCCTCGGGAAACGGGCCTTTGGGATGTTCGTGCAGGTAATAAACAAACATGCGGTCCCAAAAGCGCAAAAAGAACCATTTGTCATTGCTATCGCGAATTTTGGTGAACTTGCGCAAATGCCGCCAGATATCATCAAACCCGGCAGATGACCGGATAAAGGCTGCGGCTTCACGGTCCCAATGCTGCCAGGGACGATCCCCCTTTGACAAAAGGTCACGGGTAAAGCGCGCATCCTGCTCAAGTTTCACCAGATAGGGTGCAACCTCGCCCAGATTTTCACCCGCTTCCCCGGTAAACAGGCAGCGATATTCCAGCCCCGATGTCGCAAGATTTTCCACCAGATGCGTCATTTTCGAGGCATCAATCACCGCATAGGTGGCAAGGCCGGTTTTGCCGGTTTTTTCAATATCCCCAAACAGATATTCCGCCAGATCATCCGGCACGGTTTTGGGCGGCCAAACCCCAAACTGATCATCCAGCGGAGTGACATCTTCTTTCAATTCCGCCCAGATGGCATCGGCATGTTCCCCCGGCCCGTCCTCCGCCGTTGCCAGCGGGCCGATTTCCACCGGGCGGTAATCATGGACCATGCGGGCAAGGTCAAGGGCGGATTTATCCTTGGGATAGCGCATCATCCAGCGGGTGGCGGGCATGATATCCTCGCACCACAAAAGCCGGAGCGGCTGATCAACGAGAAATTTTTCCAGAGCCTGTTCAAAACCCGCCCGGTCATTGGTCAGAACCGCGACAAGGCCCTTGCAGTGATCATCACGGTCGGCAGCAAGGGCGAACGGATCATCCTCCTTTTGCGTGCCCGCCGCATCATTGTCCGCCTGGTTATCCTGTGCACCATCGTCATTTTCATCGGCAACACGCACAAAATGGCACTGGGCCAACCAGGGTTCGGTGGTTGTTACGGCATCACGTATCAGATCAACAGACATAGGCTTTCAGCTTCCGCTTTCTGGTTGCACAGAACCCGCAAGATTTAACAACACCCCACGGGCGGAATGGCACATCATCACCATGCCCAAAAACATTGAGCAGAATCTGCCAAAATTTTAAAATACAGCCCCATGAAAGACAGCTGCTTAACTATTTGAAAAACAAACGTTTTCCAAAATAAGGCTTCAAGGCCCAATCATCAAATCGGGCGGAAATCCGCCCGCGCGGGCGAAATTTCGCCCGATGGGCTATTTTGCGGCCCAATTTGCCTGATGAATCGATCAGCCAACACGGCTTCTCTCCTGTTGCACTTCGCGCAAAAGGGCCTTGTCCCATTCGCTGAGTTTGGCGACGCCAAATTCATGCAAAATCTCATCAAAAATCAGGCGGGCATGGCTTTTTAGCCCATGTGTCGCCATTTCCTTGGCCAGGGTAAATTTCGCCAGAACCGTCTCGCGGCCCGAACTGCTTTTGGCAACCGCGTCATCGGCGACCCGCAGGGCATCTTCCAGGCTCGGCTTTTTGGTGTCGGTTTCCTGCTGGTCGTCCATGTCGGGTGCATCGTCAGCAGAACCGTTACCCGATGATCCGCCCTGCCCCTTCGCCTTTGTGGGCGCGGTGCCAACATTTGCCAGCCACTGGGCAATTTCGGGCGAGACATAGGGCTTGTTATTGGCATATTGCAGCTTATCAAGCCCCGGCAGAGACTGGACACGTTCGGCAGAGCGCCGGGCAATGGCATCGGCCACTGCATCATGACCCAGCTTGCGCGCCATGCGTTCGGCCAATTTTTGGCCTTCAAACCAGTCGGGGCTCATATAAAGGCGATCTTCAAGCTTGGCGAGCTTCGCCTCGTCCGGCGCGGTGGCAGCGGCCTTGTGTTCATCGAGAATGAAGGCCGGCATTGCCTGTTGCTGGGTCACACCGTCGGTATTTTCCGGCAGGGTTTTATGTTCCAGCCACGCGGCATAGCCGCGCATCAAATAGGCCACCGGCGCATCGGGATCAAACTGGGTAATACGATCCGCAACCGAGCGTATATCCTTGCGTAACACCGCACGATCGCGGGCATTCAGTTCCCGCGGAACAAATTCACCGTCTTTGCCGCCCCCATTCGCCGCCTTGTTATTCTCCTGCGGCGGCGGGGGTGATTTCGCGGCTTCCAGCGCCTCGCTTAACGGGGCCACATCCACCCCATGCGGCGAAGCCAGTTCTACCAGCGCCAATGCCTTGGCGCGGCTTTCATCGGGCAGGGTGCGTTCGGCCTTGCAGACATATTCCACCCCGGATGCCAAATAACTGATGATATCGCCAATCCAGACATCGCGCAGCCGACCAGCCCGCTTGGATTTGGGGTGCATTTCCTGCCAGGCCTGGGCAAACAGATAGGTCGAAAGCTGTAACGCCTTTGCCAGATTCGCCGCTGTGGTTGGCTGGTTTGTCAGTGCCAGAACGGCACCATGGAACCCCTTGAGATGGGCACATTTGGACAGGACCGCCGCTGCCTGTTCGGCAACGGCATCCCAATCCATACTTTCGGCATTCAGCGTGCCGCGCTTCATCAGCTCATTATCGATCTGATCAAGCGATTCCTGAATATCGTCGTCAATCTCGCCAAATTCCCGGTCCGGGCCGGGAATGCTGGCAAGGATTTGTTCAATCGGAAACTTCATATCAGTCGAACATAAAGGTTTTTTCGGGCTGATCGGCCATCACATTCCAGCGGGCAAGTTGCCCATCAGCCTGTGCAACAATGGCCTTGGTGCCATCCGGGCTGATTTCAACACCCACCAATGGCGTATCAGTATGAAGGGCGGTGCGAATATAATGACCGGTTTCAAGGTCCCAATATTCGATATTGCCCTTGGTGGTGGCAACGGCGATCAGGCCCAGGCTGTCAGACACATCATAGCCGACAATACTGCCGCCCTTCTCCGGGGTAATTTTGGCCGCCAGAATATTGCGTTCGGTATTCCAGACACGGATCATGTCGTTATCTTCGCGCGCCAGAAGCAGGCTGCCATTTTTGGCAAAACGGCCCTGGGTCATATGTACGCCGGACCCGACATATAAACGGCGGGATTCCATTGCATCAAAATCAATGTAATAGGGCGAACCGAAGGTCTGGAAAATCGCGGCATAGCGGTTATCAGGTGACACCACGATGTTATAAACAACGGTATCAAATTCCAGGGTATGAATGACCTCGCCTTTTTTGCGGTCATAAATTGTTACCGTGCCATCCTTGGCCGAGGACACAATCAGATCACGCCCGTCAACACTGGCAATATCAAGCACCGGCCCGGCATGGCTATAAAGACGGGTGGTATCGACCGAAGGTTTCCATTCCTCGATCTCGCCCCGGTTGGTGCCGTAAATGACATCATTATAAGCACTGCCATCCATCACCTGACGGGGTTGGGAAACCTTGTTTTCGGTAAATTCCACCATTTCACCGGCGGCAAGATCCCAAAGTTCCACCCGGCCACCTTCAACCGCCATTGCCAGGTAGGGTGAGTCCTTCACCGTGGCGACATCATAAACGTTGGTCAGGTTAAAGGTGCTGTTTTGCGGACGCAAAACCACCTGCTGGCTCAGATCAGCAGTGTTCCAGGACATCATGGTTCCGCGCGGGCTTTCGCCCACAATACGTTCCCGATCCTTCCCCGCCAACAGAACGCCACTTAAGCGCGGGGCGATTTGTTCCAGTTCGGTATCGGTCCCCTTGGGGGTAAAGGTCACAGCCTTGCCATTGCGATAAACCGCAAAGGGCGTGTTCTCGGGCCCGGCAAAGCCAAACCCGGCAAACGGGCTATCCACGGGCTGACCCAGTTTTTGAAAATCAAATTTGGCGGCAAGGCGATCTCGATCAAGCTTGTCAAGCTTGTCGCGTTCGGCATCACTCATGCCAAATCCCTTGGCGCGCAATTTGGCCTCGGCCTCCGCACTGAGCGGACCGGTATAGGTCTTGCCCGCCTGGGGGATCGATGATCCCGGGCTGGCACAGCCCGACAGCATCAATACCGTTGCAACAGCCGTTAACGTGGAAATACCGGTTCTGGTCATGAAGATAGTCCCCCATGTAGATTTCTGGGCAATGAGAAGCCACTAAGCGGACTGTTGAAAAACGCGTTCACACGGGCTTCCGGGCGAATGCGGAATGTCGCAGTCTGGCCGTTGGCATTGGCAAAAGAGATATCGACGGAATTATTGTCGAGATTGGATTTCTTGGCCGCATCATAAAGATGCAGGAAGGACCACGGCCCGTCGAACTGTTTGGACATGGACCGTCCCGCCCCGGAAAGGGCCGACATATCCACGCGCGAAGACGCCGGGCCGTCGATGATATTGGGCCAGAAAACCGTAATCGGACGGCTGGGGCCGTGGCTGCTGACAACCAGCTGGCCTTCAAAATTCAGAACCGCACGGCTGATATTGGCATTCATGCCCACCGGCGCGACGCTGAATTCAACCGACAGATCACCTGTCTGGTTAAAGAAGCTTTTGGTGATGTTCATTGCGGTCCGCAACTGGGTGGTAAAATTGCGATCAACCGTAATGGACTGGCCATCGATCACTTTGGGTTTTCCGGTGTTTTCATCAACAAAGGTCAGCAATTCCTGTTTGTAGAACGCATCAAGAATGCCACCGGGACGGAAAAATTCTTCAAAATCTTTCAGGGGCAAATCATTGCCCGACTTGCGGTTGAACGGATACTTGCCCGCAATAAGCCGTTGATAGGCCCCATAAACCTGATCATGCCACTTACGGCCCAGCGCAACCGAGGCACCCCGCATGATGATCCCCCAGGATTGGTCGGCAACCGATTGCAAATGCTGACCAAACGGGGCGGGTGTGCGTTCTGCAACACGTTCAAGCACAAAGATCGGGTCGTCACCGGCCAGTTTGGCCCGCTCAATCGCCAGTTCCAGCGACTTTGCGCTCGGGTCCGAGGCGTCACGCACGGCTTTCATATATTGATAGACATTACCCAGGGCATCTTCGATTTCGTCCATATTGGACGGGCCGCCATCCGGGCGTTCCACCAGCATTTCACGAATGTCGGCAAAGGCACGTTCAATATCACGCGCAGCCACCCGGTTGGGATCTTCGGGTGTTTCAAAATCCACCTGATCGGTCAGGTCTTCGCCGTCCTCGCCCTTTGGTGCTTCCTTGGGTTCATACAGAACCGAATTATCCCGCACCAGTTCGGCAACCCGGCGAATGGGGTTGTTGCCGTCAGAAAGCGTATGGAGAATTTCGGTTGCCTGTTTGATATCGGCGAACGGACGCACCTGCATGGAATTCAGACCATGTTTCCAGGCACCGATATAATCATTCACATAGCTTTCCCGCACCCGGTTGCGAATTTCGTCGTAATCGGCGTCGGTAATGTTGCTGGTTTCCAGTTTACCCAACACCCACAAATCATCGCCGGCAACCTTTGCCACCTGTTCAAGCTGCGGTACGAACATCGCGTGATACTGCTTTTTGGTGAAAAAGCGCGGAATTTCAAACGGTCCCTGATCCGGGTCGCTCACACTTTGCACGCTGCAATCGCTTGCCGCAGCCAGCCCGTTTCCGTCGGTTTCCGATGCGTTGGCTTCCTGTTGCAAATCAACCGGCTGATACACAACATTAAACGGTGCCCCTGCCGCAATCGGCAATTCCAGCGGTTTGGACAGCTTCTGTGTCGTGCGCGACCGAATGGTGCGATACACACGGGTAAACGGGGTTTGCTGGCTTAGATCCCGTTGGGCCTGAGCAACCAGATTGGCATCAACTTCATAGGCCTGCGGGTTACGTTCCAGCATGTAATTCAAATGCGCGGCAAGCTGTTCGCGGGTTTCGGGTTCACGTTTCAGCCGGGTTTCCCAAAGCTGATTGAAATAGCCATCGACAATGGCATCATCACGCCCGCCCAGATCAGCCATCATGCGATAAACACGCAGATAATCCAGTTCCTTGTCGCCGCCTTTCGGGCAGACGGAACGCAGATTCCGGGCCAGACCCGCCACCAGTGCCGGAGCAAACTGGTTATGAAGTTCATAATTATAGGCACGGTCAATAATCGGCCCGATATCACGGCCCTGATAGAGGGTGAGTTGCGCCTGCACTGCACCAACGTCACGATAATCGCCAAATTCATCAATCGCGGCCCGCAAATCATTCAGCGGTTTCAAATATTGCTGGCCGGTCGGATCCAGGCTGGCACGGGCATCAGCCTTGCTGAAGGCCTCGGTCTTTGCCAGTACATCCTGTGCGCGTTCCATATTGATCTGATAACGGTCATTCCAATAGAACACGCCAACGATGCAGGCAGCGGCCCCAACACCAAACGACATCAAAATACGTTTGCGATAGCGTTCCTCAACCCGGAAATTGTTCCCGGCCAGGCCTGCCTCGGGGAAAACCACCTTTTTGAGGAACGAGGTCACAAAATAGGGATAAGACGTGTTCTGGCTGGTGCCATAAAGCGGCGCAGGCAGGGCATAACGCTGACCAACGGCTTCAAGGAACACGTTGCGCGGTGCATTTTCCTGACGGTTACTAAAGAAATACAAACCACGCACCAAAGGCGGCGTTGTAAATTTATCGGGCGACAAAGCCCCTTCCAGGAACGAGCGCAACGGTGCTTCAAGCCCCAGGAAGGTCCGGTAAAAGGAAAATGCTTCCTGGCGGCTATTGGCGGATTTCAGCTCCAGCACCCGTTTTTTCAGACGCAGATGCAAACGATCCAGATATTCGGCATATTGTTTGTCAAACTGGTCGAGCCAGTCGGGGGTATGGCGTCCTTCATACAGGAAATGGAAGCCATAGAGCATTTCGCGATCCGCCGCACTAAGCGTTGCGAAATAATCGGCAAACCCGGCCACCTGATCAAGCTTGGTAAAGGCCAGATGGATGGTCATGCGGGTTCCCAGGCGCTCTACCGCATCATTGATAATCCGACGGACTTCGAGAGCGTAATTTTCGCGCTGGTTAAACGACATGCCCATAAATTCGGACAGGTCGATCGCCAGAACGATACCGTTAATCGGGCGGCGCGGGCGCACACGCTGCAAATTGGACAGGAACGCATCCCAAAGCGCATTTTCAACCGATGACCGGCGCTGTTGCGGACGGAAATAATCGCCATTCAGGTCCAGCAGCACGGCCTCGTTACCAGCCACCCGCCAGGAAAAGAACTGGTTGGCCTGACGCGGCGGCAATTCGCGCAAATCATGTTCAATTTCATGGTCAATCGGAAACCGCAGATCGCCATTTTCAATAAGGCTGGTTTTTCCACTGCCGGGCTGTCCCAGCACCAGATACCAAGGCAGGCTGTAAACACCGCGCCCCTCGCCCGACCAGCGATTGCGGATCACCGTCATCGCCCGGTCAAACACCTGGGCCATAGCGGTTTTTTCCATTTCTTCTTCCGAAGGCTGGCGCGAACTGGCATTTCGGCGTGCCAGCCACCAGCGGACAACCGCCCGAATGGCCATAAACAAAAACAGGCAGGCCGAAAGAAGCAGCAACCCGGCGGAAACAACAAACCGGATGCCTTCATCCTTGAACGGATAAACGCCATGCGTGCCGATGCGTGCACCGAAGAAATAAATAATCGGTGCCATGATCAGGCTGAACACCGCAATCAGCACCAGCGGGCGCAAAAGTTTCTTGAGAAGATTGAATAATCGCTTAACCATTTTCCTGACCTGCCTACCTGCTGTCCATTTTCCATGCGCAATGACGGCCCATCATCGGAAGGGCGCTGCGCAACGCATCAGCATCGAAAAACAGCGAACGCTGTTCATTTCCGGCATCAACCGACACCTGAATTCTGCTGCCATTGGTAATCGTCTTTAAAAGCCGGATGCTTTCCAGCCCGCGCGGGGTTTCAAGAATGTGCCCCTGACCATTGACCCGCAACAGCGTGCCAATGGCATTTTCCTGTGCAAGGCTGTTGCCATACAGGAACCGGGCATCAACCG
Source organism: Thalassospira sp. TSL5-1 (assembly GCF_001907695.1). Taxonomy (NCBI): domain Bacteria; kingdom Pseudomonadati; phylum Pseudomonadota; class Alphaproteobacteria; order Rhodospirillales; family Thalassospiraceae; genus Thalassospira; species Thalassospira sp. TSL5-1. The sequence goes on along the minus strand of NZ_KV880642.1, from coordinate 178,320 downwards.
TGCGACCGGCAAAATCATTTATCCACATCAGGCGCATCCGGGTGATGTTGTTTTCACAACTCACCAGCATTGCCCCCTTTTCCCCGGCATCAGCCAGGGCCGGCAATGCCAGATAAAGGTCCGCCTTGCGGCGAAGCTGATCAAAATCGGCCATGTCGCGCGGCGGATTGATCCGGTCGAGCAAATCGCCATTTGTGCCGGTTATTTTCGCGCCGGTCTTGTGGTCAAGCAATGTCACCGCCACACCCTCGGGCGTGATATTGGACGAGCGCAAAAACCCGTTAACATAGGAAATGGCCAACGGCGTTTTTTCATCTTCATCTGCCGCCGGTTTTGCAATGGCGATACCCTCGTCACCCGTATTGGGGCGACCCAGCAGGCTGTCATAACATCCCAGCCGGTCCAGGCGGTTTGCCGTGGCAAAACAGGCAGCAAGGCCATCATCATCAATTACAGTTTGCGCATGGGCATTCACGCTGGCACCACATGCCAGCATCGTTGCCATCATGCCTAAAGTCCGTATTTTTTGCATTTATCTGCCAGTGTTCTTTTGGGGACACCCAGCATCTCGGCGGCCGTGGCGCGGTTGCCATCGGTTTGCGCCAATGCCCGGGTAATCAGGTCCTGTTCAAACATTGCAAGTGCCTCGGGCAGGGGTAAAATCCCCGGCGTGGAGACGTTCTCGGGTTCGCTTTGTGCATCCACGGCCTGAAAATGCTCGACCGTCAGCATCGTGCCATCTTTGGCATTGCTGGCCGCAAGGCGGGTCAGCCCCTCAAGTTCGCGGCGGTCGCCGGCAAAGGGACGCTGCGACAAAAAGGCAAAGGCCGCCGGATGCAGTTTTAAATGACGTTTTTCCTCGCGCTCGATGCCGCTCAAAACCGCGTGTACGATATCGCCAATGTCTTCGCGGCATTCATCAAGCGAGGGAACGGTAAGGGCCATTTCGCGCAGGCGATAATAAAGGCCCGGCAAAAATGTACCTTCCTGGGCGCGTGCCGCCAGGTCAGAACGCGCTGAAACAATGATACGCGCGGACAATGGCAAATCACGGTCACTGCCCAGCGGGCGATACTGCCGGGTTTCGAGCAATCGCAGCAAAATTTCCTGACCGGGGCCACACAGGCGGTCAATCCCGTCCAGATAAACCACCCCATTGCCCGCCTTGCGCAACAGGCCCTGGCGGGCACTCGCCACCCCCTTGATCGCGCCGCGTTTGTGACCAAAAAGCTCGGGCGTGAAAACATCAATGGGCAGGCTGGCACAATTGGCATAGACAAAGGCAGACGCCGAATGCACGGAATGTTCGTGCATCGCCCGGGCCACCTTTTCCTTGCCCACGCCATCTTCACCCAAAATCATGACCGGGCCGGTTTTATCGGCCAGATGCGCCACTTTTTCGCGCAAAACCTGCATCGGACGGGACCGGCCAATCAGGCGTTTGGACAAACGACCGGTTTCACGCTGGCGCAAAGACATCCGGTCGCCTTCGGCACGGGCCAGCGACTTTGCCAGCATCGCCTTTTCATTTTCCTGGCCCGCCACCACCTGGCGGGTTTCAATCGCCGATGACACCGCACGCAAAATTTGTCGTGCCACACTGCGGTCCAGCCACGGGGCAATCGCCCCATCAGACAACACCACCGCAACACCCAAAAAATCCGCATTGGCGCGGGCCAGTGGCAACACCGCCAAATGCGACGGGCAACTCAAACCCTCAATCGCCGATATGACCGGCGAAATGTCGTACCCTGCTGTCCCGTTATCCAGGCACAGGTTTTTGCCGGTAAAGGCCACCTGGGTTAACGGGCATACCGGGGACCGCCCCCCACCCTGTAACGGATGGACCAGCGATCCCGGTGCCCAGGTTGAAAAACCTTGGGCATAACCGCCAGACAACACCAGGCTGCGCCCGGTGGCATCCAGCAAATAGATCAGCGCAATGCGACCGCCGGTCATATTGGCAATAAGTTCGCCACTTTGAACCAGTACGCCGTCCAGCCGTGTCTGGTTAACCAGATTGCACAGCGAGACAAAGTGATCGCGCATATTGAACTGATCGATCATGTTCATCCTGCCCGAGCCTCTTTCTCGGGGATGTCATCGTCTTCCGTTCCCGAACCATTACCCTCGACATCCAGACCGGCTTCGGTATCGGTATCGGTATCGGTATCGGTATCGGTATTGGTATCGGCATCAGCCCCGTTTGCCGCATCGGCAATTTCGGGCAGGAAGGTCATGACAAAGCCGCCATCGGCCGCATCCAGTTCCAGCCCATCAAGGCTGACGTGGTCGGAAATGCGTTGCAGGGCCTCTTCGGCGATGCTGGGCAAAATCCAGCGGTCAATCACCTGTTCGACCATGCGCGCACCATTATCGGCATGGGCACACAAATCCTCGATCAGGGCCAAAACCGAGTCATTCCAGCGCAATTCCATACCGCGTACCTTTTTCAGGCGGGCGGCAAGGCCATTCAGCTTCAAATCAATGATCTGCTGAATGCTTTCGCTGGAAAGCGGTTTGAAGCACAGGATGCGCATCCGGGCCAAAAGGGCCGGTTTGAAATGTTCCTGCAAATGCGGACGAAGGGCCTTTTCCAATGCCTCCATGGATGCGCTTTCAACCGTTTCGCGGTTCTGCATCAGGGCATCGGAACCCAGGTTCGATGTCATGAAAAACACGACATTGCGGCAATCAATTTCACGGCCCTCGCCGTCATTAATGACACCCTTATCGAACCCCTGATAAAAGATGTTCATTACGTCGGGATGAGCCTTTTCAACCTCGTCCAGCAGCACCACCGAATAGGGCATCTTGCGAATGGCCTCGGTCAGAATGCCGCCCTCGCCATAACCGACATAGCCGGGGGGCGAACCAATAAGGCGCGAAACCGTATGCTTTTCCTGATATTCGGACATGTTGATCACGCTCAGGAACTGACGACCGCCAAATAGGTTCAGGGCAACCTGCTCTGCCGTTTCGGTTTTACCCACACCCGACGGCCCCACCAGCAGAAACACCCCGCGTGGTGCACTGTCGCGCACCAGATCAAGACGGGCGGCCTTCATGCGGTCGTGAATAACCTCAATCGCCAGATCCTGGCCCTTGATCACGCTGCGAAGCGCATCGCCCAGGCCCAAAATACGGTCGGCATCATCATCGGACATGGCTGAGGCGGGCACGCCGGTCCAATCCGAAATGACATCGGCAATAACACCTTCGCCCACTTCAAATTCAACCAGGGCCGTTTCATTGCGCCGCGCATCACGCAGCTCCGCCAGCAATGAAACGATTTCAGCCCGCAGGGCTTCGGGGTCGTGCTGCTCGGCCGTTTCGGTAACTTCTGGCACATCAGCAACCCGCGTGGCGCCAGCTTCATCTGCTGCAGTATCATGTGCAACCAAATCGGTCTCGTCATTGGCGGCTTCATGTCCCTTGGCAATCAGGGTGCGCAGTTCAATAACGCGATTGACCTTCTGCTTTTCCACCTGCCAGCGATGCTGCAATTTTTCGGCCTGGGCATGCAGGCGGGCAATGGTTTCCTCGATATGGTCGCCCGACGTCCCCGCACCGATGGCCGCCATCCGGCTGTCACGGTCGCGGTCAGCACGTTCACGTTCCAGCATGGCAATGCGTTTGTTCAGCCAGTCCAGTTCGCGCGGCTGGGCGGACTGCCCCGCCGCAACGCGGACCGCTGCGGTATCCAGCACGTCAAATGCCTTGTCGGGCAGTTGCCGCCCGGTCAGATACCGCACTGAAAGGGCCGCTGCCGCATGAAGGGCCGCATCGGAAATATAAACGTTATGCTGGCTTTCATATTGCGGGCGCAGGCCACGCAGGATGGTCACACACTGGTCAATCGTCGGTTCGGCCAGCTTGATCAACTGGAAACGACGGGTCAGTGCGGCATCCTTTTCAAAGTATTTTTTATATTCCGACCAGGTGGTGGCGGCGATGGCACGAATTTGCCCGCGCGCCAGGGCTGGTTTCAGCAAGTTCGCCGCATCTGACCCGCCAGCCGCAGCCCCGCCGCCAATAAGCGTGTGGGCTTCGTCGATAAACAGCACAATCTTTTCCGGCGCGCTGATCACTTCATCAAGCACGGCCTTCAGGCGACGCTCAAATTCACCCTTTACCGATGCCCCTGCCTGCAAGGCACCCAGATCCAGCTCCCACAGGGCAGCACCCTGCAAAGCTGCGGGCACATCACCTTCCACAATTTTAAGGGCCAGGCCCTCGGCCAGGGCAGTTTTACCCACACCGGGATCACCCACCAGAATGGGGTTGTTCTTCCGGCGGCGCGACAAAATATCCGTCATCTGCGCAATTTCGGTATCGCGGCAAAATACCGGGTCAATCTCGCCATTTTTGGCCTGCTCCGTCATGTTGCGGCCAAATTTATGCAGGGCACTTTCGCTCTGGATCGGGGCATCGCCCGCGCCATTGGCACCGCCTTCACGGGCCGGGTTGCTGGGGTCGCCATTGCCTTCCATGCTGCCTTTGACCAGGTCGTAAAACCCGGTGAGGATGGCGCGGCTATCCAGGGCTTCAAATTCGGAAAACACATAAAAATGGCAATACCGATCCGGGTTTTGCGCCACGGCAGCAAAAATGGTTCCGGTGCGGATATTGTCTTCTTCCAGCTCGCCACTGCCCAGCATCAGGGCATCCTGCAACAATTCCAGCAGCAGGGTGGCAAATTCCGGCAAATCCTGTGCGCCACGGCGGGCATGATCCAGCGACTTGCGCAATTTGGCTTCCAGGCGTTCGGGCTGAATGCGCAGCACGGAGAGCAATTTGCCGGTATCACCACCAGGCTGTTCCATCATGGCCAGCAAAAGGTGGCTCACGGTAACTTCAAACTGGCTTTGTTCAATCGCCATTTCGCTGGCCCGTTTCAGGGCTTCGCGGCTGTAAGTATTGAGTTTCGATAAAATACGTTCTTTGGAAACCTTTAACATCAGGGCCTCCCTGTCATGTTGTTTCCACCAAGGGAGGCTTCGATTTTGGCCTCTATCCCGTCGATTTGACTGCTGAGATTCTCGTTAAAGGCAATATTGATGCCCGCCAGAAGAACCAGACACACCAGCACAACGCCCCACACCGGAAAGCGCCATCCCATACGTTCCTTGGCGTCATAAATATTCGGTTCCGGGTTCACCAGCTTGTCCGGGGCTTCGCCCCGGTGCTTTTCCAGTACGCCATGCACATTCAGCAAAAGCTGTTCCAGCTTGGCCTGCCCATTGTGCATGACATGGTATTTGCCCTCGAAGCCAAGGGCGATGCAGTAATAAAGCAGTTCCAGAAGATCGAGGAAGCGATGCGCTTCGTCCATCACCCGGTCCAGAATGGCAAAAACCTTTTCCCCGCCCCAGGTTTCGTTATGAAAGATCGACAGCATGGGGCGTTCCGGCCACAGGCTTTCGGCCCCCCACACCTGGGACAGCACGGCTTCGTCCAGGGTCGCGCACAAAATGTAACGCGCGGCCAGCACGGTAGCCTCGTCATATTCCATTTTCTCCAGTTCCTGCTGGAAAATCGGAATTTCGTTGACCAGGCGGCTATGCAGGGCTTCGATGTCGTTGAAATCGTGCAAATTACGAATACGGACACTTAAGCCCAGCAAAGGAACGGCTGCTTCCAGCAGGCGGTTTTTACCCTTTGCCGACAGCTGGAAATCCATCGTTTCGCGCGATGACATCAGGCTTTCAATCATGTCATCCGGCTTGCTGCCAATCTGGCGGGGTGTTGGCCCGCCGTGGCCATTGGCCGGCAACGGGGCCGACCGCCTGGAATCATATGGTGATACGGCAATATCGCTCATTGGCTTTATCCCATGATCGCCCAGAATTGCAGTTCAAGTTCCGGGAACTCTCCGGCAATGTGAAATGCAAATCCGTCAGAATTTTCCAGATGTCCCCAACGCGGCGAAGAGCGTTCCAGCGCGAAATAGGAATATCCGGCATGATAGGGCAGCTGACGCGGGGCAACCGGCATCAGACGCAGCGGAATGCCCGGAAGCTGCTTGTGAACAAGTTCGCGAATTTTTTCGATCGAACTGATTTTCGACTGTGCAACAAATTCACGGTGCAGGCGTTCCTGCGGCACATTGGCCTTCACCGCCAACACAAATTCCGCCGTGCGGATCAGTTCACGTTCGTGAACCGGGGCCACAACATAGCCATGCAATTTGTGTTCATGCGGGATCGGAATGGCATTTGCCACCAGGGTTGCCGTCACAAGCTGGCGCAAATGCTGTGTTACCGTCGGCCAGCATTGATGCGGCAGGGCATGGTCATAAACCGGCAAATCGGGGCAGATTTTGCTTTCATTCAGGAATGTCGAAAGCTCGCCAATGATTTGCAGCAGCAATTCATAAACCGGGCGCGGATGCACCATCGACATGCGCACATAATGGCGCAAAAGCGGTGCCATCGAATTCAAACCGCGCAGCAGCAAAAAGTCGGCCACTTCGGCAACCCCGTTCTGGTCGGGTTTGCCAATACGCCCGGCAATGGTGGCGGCACGCTGTTCAACACCATCGGCCAGTTCACCCAAAAACCGGCGCAGCGACGGGGCTGCCGAAATCGACAACATCGTGGGGTAAAACCCCTTGTCGATGACAATCGCCCCTTCGCCAGTTTTATCGACGATACGCGCCACCGCCAGCTTGGAATAAGCCGACAGATCCTGCGAGCCCGGCAGCAGCACCGGGCAGGCCCGGGCCACATCAATCGCCGCCAGTTCGCCCGCCTGCACGGTATTGTCGCGCACCGCAATTTCATCGGTCACATAGCGCGCGGCAACCCCGGTTGACGCATTGCGATCCCGGTCAATCTCGATGCCACCATCAATCATCAGCGGCACACACAGATAGATGATTTCGTTGGCGGTCAGGCCTTCGGAAATATCCAGAACCGGCGGCGACACATCCGTTCCGGGAATGTCAAACACTGTGCCATCGGGCATGATGCCGCTGGCAGAGACAACAGCAACTTTGCCCAGCGACAGCAGTTCCTCGTTCAGGATAAGCTGGTGAAAGCCAAAATTGTGTGCCTCACTTCCCGACGCATAACGCTGGGCCAGATTTTCCAGATAGCGCGTCTGCTGCTGAAAGTGATGGGGTTTGACAAACAGGCCGTCGGACCATGCCACTTTGTTATGCGAAGCCATAAGCGGGTTTATCCTTCCTGCTTGACCAGACGTACTTCTTCATCGAGCAACAACAGCAAAAACTGGTCGTTGTCGCCGATATCACGAACATTGACCGAGGTCCGCCAAACCGCTTTCTCCAGGTCCAGATATTCGGCGATTACCGCAATTTTCTTGGTCCCTTCGGGCAATTCATACGGGCCAAGCACCTGATAGGTGTCCGGCTTGATCATGGTTTCGCCAAGATCGGCCTTAAGCGTCGATCCCAGGGTTTTTTCCATTGAATCAGTCAGCGAGAAGTAATCATAGCTAAACACGCGGTGGTCACTGCTAAGTGCGAGAACCCGCACAACAACCGGCGATGCTTCACCTTCAAAATTCTTGTTCACATCGGCTGCGGCATAGGCCTGCAACGAAACCTTGGTCGGCTGAACTTCATCAGCACCAACCTGAATGCCGGGATCGGAAATAACGTCATAAATCTTTTCTGACGTTTCACAGGCCGCCAGGGACAATCCCATAACAGCCACCAGAAAAAAGCCCGCCAAACGCTTCATTGTTCAATATCCCTTTCGTTTTCTTCACCCAGATCGCGCTGCATCTGCTCGTGACGGCGCGTCGCGCGGTATTCGTTGCCAAAAACTTCCCAAAACAGCATTTGCAAACCCTGCTGGCGCTGGGACCGCAATTCGGAGAAATAGGCCCGGTACATCCGCCAGCACCAGGCGTCGTAAGCTTCCTGGTTTTCCGGTACCCCCGCTGCGTCATAGGCCTTGAACCGGCGTTCAAGAGCACGGGGCAACAGGGCCGCCAGCACGGCATCAAGGGCACGGTCAATCGATTTTTCCGTTGCCGCCTGATGCGAATTCAAATGATCAAGTGATTCCTGCATTGCTGCGGGTGCCGACAAATGCACCGGCCCGCGCTTGGAGAAAAAGGCATGCAGGGCTTCGTCGGTATCGCGGCTAAAACGGATCGGATTATCTTCCAGCGCATGCAGGTGCATGGTCGCAAGCGGGAAATTGGCCGACCTTTCCGAGGTACTTTTGTAAATATGGTTCAACCCCTCAAGGGCGGCGCGCAACGAAGCACCAATATCACTCAGCACACGCGCGGCCTGTTCGGTGCTCATTTCACCCAAATGGATGCCCAGGCTTTTTGCCAGCGGGCGCAGGGCAACATGGTCCACCGCGTGGGGCAGATCGACCGACACGGCATCAATGGCGCTTTCGGTGTTGCGCGATGTCCCAGATGCGGATGATGCCTGGGATGCCGATGCCCCGGTATCAGACTGAACCGGTTCTTCAAAACCATAACGGTCCCGGCGGATACGGGTATTGGGCATCGAGGCAAAGTGCATGTCGGCATCATCCTGTTGGCTGTTGGTGACACGGGGTTCAGCACCACGGTGCAAATTGACGTCATCCTGAAGCAGGATTTCATCATCGCTCTGGCGCGAACGCCGGGCTTCGGAAAAGGCGGAAAGAGGGTCGGTCTGACGGCGGGCAACCCGGCGCTCATCAAGCACATCAAGCGGGTCATCGCGGGTTTCGCGTGCCGCGTCCGATGCCTCGACCGGCCGGGCCTCGACATAAACACTGTCGCGCACCAGCCCTTCGCGGTTGCCCTGTTCAGCCCCCACCATCGAATGCACACTGACCGGCCGCGCATCGAGATAGTCGCTTTGCCCGGTGCTGACGGTGCATTTCAGATTTTCGATCTGCACTTCGTCCTTGTCAGACAAAATAACCGGGCGCCCGCTGGGAATGGGGGCCTTGGCACGGTTAATGCGGATATTGGCGTTCGATACCCGTTCGATGGTGAAATGCCCGTCTGTAACCATGACGCGGGCTGCCGTTTCGGGAATAGCCCCGTCGCTATCCTGGATCTGCCAGGTAGCATCCGGTGCCGAACCGATCAGCCCGCCCCGTTGTGAAAACACAAAACTGACGGGAAATGCGGGTACCGCGTCATGCACATTTTCAATTTGAAATTTTGCTTTCATCGTTTGTCCCGTTTTTACCCTCGTGCCTGCAGCACCACGGGCTTCAGCCCCTCGCGCTGCGTATTGCCGATAAATGTTGTCCAGCCCAGACTTGCGGTATCCGGGCAGCCCAGCTTGAATGCCGGGACTTCATTGCGCTGAAGATTAAGTTCAATGTCGTAGGCCAACTGATCCTTAAGCAGGAACTCCACCAGTTCCTTAAGTCGGGCGTAATCCTTGCCGCTGGGCAAAAAATCGCGGAACCGCTGGAAGGTCAGATTGCGCAAAACCACGGTAAACTTGCCTGCCCGGTCCTCGACAAAACGGCCAATAACAAAATCCTGGCCCAACGACATATTCACACTGCCCATGCGCGCACGCTGGTCCTGCGGAATTTCCACCTTGCGCAGTTCAAGCTGGCGGATCGATACATCGGGCAGAGAAAAGGCATGGGCGATAACACCACTCACCATTTCTGCCGAACGCACCCGCCCCGCCACAACGCCCAGATAGGTCAAAAGCTTTGCCCAGGGCACATCGGCCTTGCCCCGGCTTTCATCACCGCCAATCCCGATCAGCGAGAACATCCAGTCCGAAAACTGGTCTGTCGCACCGGCGTTATAGCGCACGTAATAACGATATTTCCGCCAGATCAGGTAAAACAGCCACACCAGCCGGTTCGAGAAAAAGTCGTTAAACGCCTGCTGAACACCTTCTTCCCCAGCACTCCAGGCTGCGGTTTCCAGCATGTGCGACGGCAAAGGCGACGACGGCCCGTGCAAGCCCAGAAACGACACCGTCATTTCCAGTTCGTTGCCTTCATCCTCGTCAACCGGGCGCAGCGACACCACATCGGATGCCGGAAACCCCAGCCCCGGCGCGACCCGGAAAATCAGGTCTTCGACCTTTTGCGTCTGCAGGGCGCGTTCTTCCACCTGCTGGCCAGATGCCTTAAGCAAAATTTCGACAGCACGGAAAAACGAATAACGCTGCGGGTTGGCCTTTAAATCATCAATCATATGAGGGGCTGGTTGCCGATACGGGCCGTCCATCGGTACTCCTCCCCTGCTTCCAGTCCACGCACGACAAGTTCGTGGAACGAATTGATGGTGGCATACAGCGCAAAAAATTCGGCCAGAACGGTCGAGAACAGATACATCTCGCCCTCGCTGGCAAATTTGCTTTCGCGCATCTCGATCGTCGAGCGCATGCCGCGTACCGGCAGGCCCTTAAACAGACGGTCAATCGTATGCGATGAAATATTGGCAATGCCTTCCAGGCGCATCACGGCTTCGCGTTCGCGCTGGCGGTCCACCTTGGCGTTAAAGTCAAACACGTTCAAAATGGTGCGCAGGGCCTCGACACTTTGCAAAGACAGGTAGTTCAGCGACAGTGCCGAAATAAGCTGCCATTGCAGCGCGCCATCAACGACCGGGTACCGTGGCGGTGTCGGCCGTGTCACATTGGTCGGGCTGACAAAAGACGGGATCATGTGGGTGGGAATGCACACATCCCCCACCGCCAGATCACGCGGGGTTGCCCCGTTTGAACAGGTCAGCCGCACCGAAACCGTTTCACCGTCATTAACCTGGTAAAGCTCATCCTCACGGACAAAGGAAATCAGACGGTCCAGCTTTTCACCCGACAGCGACTGGCGCACCTTTTCCCGGAAATAAACCGCCGCCCGGCCATCGACCCGTTCAATTTCGTGCATGAAGGATTCAAACCGGCTGAATTCGCGCGAAATACCGCCCGAATGGCCTTCTTCCGACGGGCGCCAGCCCGTCACGGCATCAATCGAAAAAACCTCGATCTCGCCTGCATCGCGCCGGGTCGGGCGGATGTGATATTCGGTCCGGCGACCATCCAGCAAAATCGGTTCGGCATCATGCTCAAACAAATTGATAGCCGGCACACAATGCAGCAAAAAGCTTTGTTTGCCGATACGCACGTCAGGCGGCATCGGGCGTTCAAATTCAAACACCACTTCAAAGCGTGTTGCATCCGCCCCCAAATGGGCGGTTGGAATATTTAAAAGATCAACAAAGTAATACTTTTGCGGAAAGGCATAAAATTCCTGTAACAACCGATAGCCAACAAAGCTGTTATCAGGATAAGGCAAGACTTCTTCGGATTTTTGAAGACCAACCTGCTTGACGCAATCCTTGCCCAGGGCAATTTCATTACCCGTATCAATATCACGGATTTTCGCCATTTTAAGATAGCGATGCAGCCACAGGCCCAGCGTCAGTGCGGAATAATCACTGCCACCAAGATGGAACCGCAAACGTGTCAGGTTAATCCCGCGAATTTCCTCTTCGGCCAGGCTTTCGATCTGCATGGTGATGACGGATTTTTCCTTCGACACACCATGATGAATATCAGAAACCCGGATCGGCAGAATTTCGGTATCATAAGCCGTGCGGAACTTGCACACCGTGCCACCAACCGGAATGCTTTCCACTTCCAGCCCGGCAGGCAGCATCTGGCTTTCGTTAATCGCCCCTTCGCGCGGGTTCATTTGCATGACCACCATTGACGGGACCGGGCGCAAAAAATTGGGCCACAGCAACATCAACAGCGACTGGGTGACTTCGGGTAACTGATCGTCGATTTTTTCCCGCAGCCGCCCGGTCAGGAGGGCAAAGCCCTCCAACAACCGTTCGACATCGGGGTCGGTACTGCGTTCGGACAGGTAATTTGTCAGCTTGGGGAAATGCCGGGCAAAGTCTTGCCCGGAATTCCGCAAATAATCCAGCTCATCCTGAAAATAACGTGCTGTAGACACAATGACCTACCTACCCATTCTCAAGGAAAACGAACGCCCTTCGGAAAGAACCAGGTCAATCGTGACCTGTTCACGGGCCGTACCGATTTGGGTGCGAGCCGATATCTGGAAAAACAGTTCAAGCCCGTTTTCCTGTTCGCGATCAAAACGCACCGCCACGTTGCTGACACGCGGCTCGTAAGTTTCGATGACATTGCGAATATCGTTCGCAACAATGCGCAGCATGTCGGTTGACCCGACCGAGGCATCGTTAAAATCGGCCAGCCCAAAACCAGGCGCACTTTGCGACCCGCCGCTGCGACCATTCAGAACGTTCAAAAGATTGTTCTTGATCGACGCAACGCGGGCGGCAAGCCTGTCGCTAACATGCGAGGTCTGCCCCAGATCGTCGGCACGGATACGTTCCATCAGGGAACGCGACCGCACCGCTTCAACATGTTGACGTGCCAGGGGATGATTCATCAGTCTTTATCCAAACGGCCAACCAGGGACAGCTCGAAATTCGCACCCATATATTTGAAGTGCGGACGCACAGCCATGCTAACCCGGTACCAGCCCGGATCACCGGCAACATCCGAAACCTCGATCTTGGCGGCACGAAGCGGACGACGCGAACGCACATCGGCAGGCGGATTTTCCTGATCGGCAACATACTGGACGATCCAGGCATTCAGTTCGCGTTCAAGGTCGGAACGTTCTTTCCACGCGCCGATCTGTTCGCGCTGCAACACCTTGATGTAGTGTGCCAGACGGTTGATGATGAACATGTAGGGAAGCTGGGTGCCGAGCTTGTAATTGGTTTCGGCTTCCTTGCCTTCCTTGGTGTTCGGAAAACGTTTCGGCTTCTGGATGGAATTGGCCGAGAAAAAGGCTGCATTATCCGACCCTTTGCGCATGGTCAGCGCAATAAAGCCTTCTTCGGCCAGTTCAAATTCACGACGGTCCGTAATCAGGGTTTCGGTCGGAATTTTCTGTTCAAGCTGACCAAAGGATTCATAAACATGAACCGGCAGGTCATTGACCGCACCACCGGACTGCGGGCCGATGATGTTCGGGCTCCAGCGGAACTTGGCAAAGCTGTCATTGATGCGTTCACCCAGCAGAACCGCCGTGTTGCCCCATAGGTAATTTTCGTGGCTGTCTTCAACCGCTTCACGATACTGGAAGGTCTTGGTCGGGTTTTCCAGCGGATCATAAGGGGTCCGCAGCAGGAACCGCGGGGCGGTCAGGCCGACATAACGGGAATCTTCGGACTCACGCAGACCACGCCATTTGGCATATTGCGGCCCTTCAAACAGCGAGGACAGTTCCTTGATTTCACCGAGTTCGGTGAAGGAATCCACACCAAAGAATTTCGGGCTGACCGAAGAAATGAACGGTGCATGCGCCATTGCGCCAACCGATGCGCAATATTGCAAAAGCTTCATGTCCGGCGAGGAGGCATTGAACGAGTACATGCCAATCATGGCACCGACCGGTTCCCCCCCAAACTGGCCGTAACCAGCCGAATAAACATGTTTGTAAAGGCCCGACTGCGGCACTTCCGGCGACAGTTCAAAATCTTCCAGCAGTTCATCCTTGCGGATGGACAGAAGCTCGATCTTGATATTTTCGCGGAAATCGGTGCGATCGACCAAAAGCTTCAGGCTGCGCCAGGTTGATTCAAGTTCCTGGAATTCCGGGTGGTGCAAAATTTCGTCCATCTGGCGCGAAATCTTGCGGTCCAGTTCGGCAATCATGCGATCAACGCGGGCCTTGTTTACCGGCTCGGCCGAGGTATCCCCTGCCAGCAACTCGGCGATAAAGGCTTCAACACCCTTACGCGCAACGTCATAACCGTCATCTTCCGGCACCAGATTGCTTTTCGCCATGATCTGGTCAAGCAGGGAATCCTGGGCGTGACCTTGACTTTGGGCAACAGGATCAAGTGTTTCGGTATTCATTGTTCTCGTCTTTCCAACACGATGTTCGGCGTTTCAACGCCTGGCATTGATATGTTTTGGGATGATCAGCTTTTGTCGCCGGCATCATTGCCGTCGGTCGAGGCGTCTGCCTTCTCCGAACCATCAAGTTCGGCCAGCAGGGCGTCCCGTTTTTGCGGATCATCGACGATTTCGCTTAGCGCGCGGCGGAAAGCCGGCAGGTTCCCCAACGGTCCCTTAAGGGCCGTCAGTGCTTCGCGCAGGTCGGCCAGCTTTTTAAGCTCGGGCACCTGTTCAACAATGGAATCAGGGGAAAAGTCCTGAAGGCTTTCAAATTTCAGCTTCAGGCTCAACGAGGCATCGGGGTCATCACGCAAGACATCATCCACCTGAAGCGTACGCTCCAGGTTCATTTCGCGCAGAACATTGCCAAAGGAATTCTTGTCGATTTCGACCGCTTTGCGATTTTCAAGAGGTGTATCGTCGGCCTTGCCGGCGAAGTCCCCCATGACCACCATCTTAAGCGGCAGTTCGACTTCTTCCTTCTGGTCCCCCGTTGCCGGTACGAATTTAACGTTAATGCGCTCTTTAGGCGCTACAGAAGAATCTCTCATGCCGTCTCCAATCTCGAATTCTAAACCTCGTGACCGGCGCCTGCCTGCTTGCCAAAACCGGCAAAAAACAAAACGCCAATCACAATTCCGGCCCTTTCAAGCCAGGAGGCATGGCAACAACACCAATACCCCCGCAATCGCGATTGGTAGGAAAGACGGAAGACCGGACATATCCTTAACGGACACCTGCGGCTTACGCACAGCTCGGCCTGTATGTTTTTCGGCTTTACGCCCAAAACCATCAAACCCCGCATTCCGGTCACACGGCGTCATTGTCCAGCAATGAAATGACGAAAAGTCACATCACAAGATCAAAGTCGCCGCTTTCAACTTACCGACAGAGGGTTTGCTCAACCTCTGCGATACCGAAAGACGGTTATATGTCTGGCAAACGAGTGGATGAGTTGCCTGAACCGCGCAAACTTTACAAAAATCAAAACTAACCGTGTGGAGTATTAGTTCCCACACCAAAGGTTAGTATGTAATACTTGAGTAAAGCCTGAAAGATTAGGTCACCATACGTTGAAGTATATGTTACGTATTCCCATCCAACATTGTTAGCCCGTCTTTTCCCAACCAAATATTCTGCGAAATTTTTTCCGCTATTTTTAAATGACCCTGACGCGAGAACTCGCGATGAATCATTCTGTACATGAACCTACAAGCATTTAACTCGTATGGACAATACTTTAATGTTTAAACATTATGTCCAAAATGTGATGAATTTTGAATTACTGCGAAACTACGGGGAAAACGTAGATATGTCGCTACAGGATAAGTTTTTACATTACGAATATTTTTGAGTTCTGGAACAGGAGTTCCAAAGCCGAAAGCCGCAGAATTCACTTGATTTGGCCTCTACAACCAACCAATCGGCGCTAAGTTCCCGTCCGCATTGTATAAAATTCTGCCCGACGGCGAAAACAGGCAAAAACACACGATAAACGGGAAATTTACGAATCGCTGCACGCCAGAACGGCCGAATCGGTCAACAATGTTACAGTTTTGCTACCATAGATAGCACGCATTCCAATGTCCGATTCTCCAAATCGCCGCCCAAAGACACCTGGGCCAACCGGATAACACGGCCTGGAAGCCCCCTCTAGATACGTTATGCACGATCCTGCGCCCAACGACCCGCCACGAACTTCGTTGCACAATATCAGCCACAACAGGGCGGCGGTTTTTGCTCCGCATGATCACAATCGCTTGGTGCCTCGGTACGACATTCTGCCCCCCGCGCACCAAATCGAGCGCATGAACCGTTCCTCCCCCCGAAAATATATGACATTTCTGCACTGTTATGCGGGAACAAAGCCAAATAAAGACCGTTATTTGACTTCCGAAAGCGCTTTCGGTAACGTGAAATCGTAAAAAGAACAGCGACCCGGAATAATACGCGCACGAATATAGAATAGCAGCGAAACCCGGCAGGAGGTTACTTGTCCATACCGTCCAAACGGAATGAACCAATGACCATTGCCCGACTGGCCCAACATTTGGGCCTGTCAGAAGGCACCATTTCGCGCGCTTTGAACAACTATCCCGACATTGCCGAAAAAACCCGCAAACGTGTGCAAAAAGCCGCCCTCGAACTGGGATACCGGCCTTCGTCCAGCGCGCGGCGCCTGGCACGCGGAATTATTGAAACCGTCGGCTTTGTGCTGCCCACCACCCGCAACCAGCATTCCGACCCGTTTCTGGCCGAAATCCTCAATGGGCTTGCCACCGAACTTGCCGTGCATGACTGGGACCTTCTGGTCACATCCGTGCCGGACGGTCATGACGAGGTCGATGTGATCGACCGCCTTGTCGGGTCCGGCAAAGTGGGTGGTTTTGTCGTTGCCCGAACACAGCGCGAAGACGCACGGGTCAATTATTTGCGCGAAAGTGGCCTGCCCTTTGTCGTGCAGGGCCGCACCGACAATCCAAACGATTATTCCTGGCTTGATATCGACAATGAACAGGCCTTCATCGACGCAATCCGTTATCTGCGCGATCTTGGTCATGTCAAAATCGCCTGCCTGGGCGGCGACCCGGCGATGAATTTTGCCTGGCAGCGCCGCTGCGGTTATTTGCGCGCCATGAAAGAACAGAATGGTCACATTGGTGTGGGCTATCTGATTGACGGCATTACCGACGAACTAATTGCCTTTCGCGCAACGCAGCGCCTGTTATCCATTACCAAAAATGACCGTCCCACCGCCATTTTATGCGTCACCGACGCCGTCGCCATTGGGGCGATGCAGGCCATTAGCCGGGCCGGATTAACGGTGGGCAGGGATATTTCGATTATGGGCTTTGATGGCCTGCCGATTGGCCGGGCCGTGCACCCCGCCCTCACCACACTACACCAGGACAGCTATGAAATCGGCCGCGAAGTTGGCCGAATGATTTTGGATTTATGCACCCATTCGCCATCTGCCCCGACGCAAACATTGTGGCAGGCAAAGCTAACACCGCGTGCGTCGGTCAATCCGCCGGGAGGGAGCCCGGCTTAACAAAACAAAGGGAGGCTTAATCATGACACTGAAATTTCCCCGTCTTTTGGCGGTTGCCGCCATTGGCCTGATGGCAACTACATCCATCGCCAATGCACAATTACGGTTCTGGACGACCGAAGAACAACCCGATCGCCTGGCCAAACAGCAGGAAATGGCCAAGGAATTTGAAAAGGAAACCGGTACAGCTGTCGAGGTCATCCCGGTGACGGAAACCGACCTTGGCAAACGCGCCACGGCCGCCTTTGCCGCCGGTGATTTGCCCGATGTCATTTACCTGACATTGCAATATGTCCTGCCCTGGTCGGAAGCAGGCATCCTTGATACCGTTGCCAATGACGAAATCGTCAAGGAACTGGGCCCCAAGACCTTTACCGCCAAGGCCCTGGAAATGGCCGATTTCAACGGCGAGGTTGCCGCTGTTCCGTCCGATGGGTGGACACAAATGGTGCTCTATCGCAAGGATCTGTTTGACGAAAAGGGCCTGGCCCCGCCCACCAGCTATGCCAATATCGAAGCAGCCATCAAGGCCCTGCATAATCCGCCCGAAATGTATGGCTTTGTTGCCGCAACCAAGGTGGATGAAAACTTCATGAGCCAGGTGCTTGAAGAAGTCTTCCTTGCCAATGGCGCCACCCCGATCAAACCCGATGGCAGCATTGGTTTTGATAAAAAGAAACTGGTTGAGTCGCTGAATTTCTATAAAACCCTCGCCAAGGCATCGCCCCCGGGCGACCTCTATTGGAAACAGTCGCGCCAGGTTTATTTTGCCGGCAAGGCCGCGATGATCATCTGGTCGCCCTTTATCCTCGATGAACTGGCGGGCCTTCGCAACAGCAGCCCACCCACCATCAATGATGATCCGACCTCCACCGAACTGGCGGAAAAAACCGGCATCGTCACCCGGCTTTCCGGGCCGTCGAACAAGGACGGGGCCGCTTGGGGCGACATTCGCTATTTTGGTGTTACAGCCGATGCCGATACTGACCCGGCGATGGAATTTGTCAAATTTTCGCTTGATCAGGGTTATACCCAAACCCTGTCAATTGCGCCCGAAGGCAAATTCCCGGTGCGTACCGGCACCAAGGGTGACCCGGAAAAATTCCGCAAGGCCTGGATGACCCTGCCTGTAGGTGTGGACCGCAAAGAACCGCTATCCGACATTTATTCCAAGGATGTCATCGATAACCTGATGAATGGCCTGGACAATGCGGACCGCTGGGGTGTGAAGGAAGGCAAACTGGCCGAAGCATCTCGCATCATCAATTCACAGGTCATCAATCGTTTGACCCGCGAATTTATTGATGGGGAACGCAGTGCCGAGGCCACTGCCGATCTGATCAACGAAGAAATCGCGAAAATTCAGTAAGCATTTCTTTTCGCGCCAACCAACCGGCCGGGAGGTTCCATCCTCCTGGCCGGGATGACGAGGCAGGCCCATGAGCACGGCATCAACCAACACCCCACCACAATCCCCCGTAAAACCCCCGGTACCCGGCAGCAAAAAACGCCGCATCGGCCCGATGGAGAAGCGCGAAGCCCGGCTGGCTTACAGCCTGCTATTGCCCACCTTCGTCATTGTGCTGGGCATTGTGCTGTTTCCACTGATTGCCAATTTCTGGATTTCGGCAAAACCCGTCACCCTGGGCGACCTGCGGGCACCGCGCATCATTGCCTCCGAACGCTTGCGCGGGGATTTGGAAAAGGCAGGCGATGAAGCCAAAATCGAATATCGTTTACGCAATTCATCGCAAACGGCCGAGATTCAAAACGTCACCCTGACCGATACCCTGCCCGCCGGACTAACCCTTGCCAAAACAGATTCCCATTGCCGCATCGAAGATCGCAAAATTTCGTGCCAGTTGGGCGACTGGGAAGGTGGTGCGCGCGAACGGCTTTCGATTGGGGTAAAGGCGGACCAAAGCTATATCGACAATCCCGTCCGCCCGCGCGAAAGCGAGCCAACCCTCACCGGTACGGCAGACAATATTCTGACCAACAGCGAATTCACCTTTGACAATTTCATCAATGTTTTCAATTCGCGCGAATTCTGGTCGGTTTTTTGGGTAACGATTGCCTATACCGTTTTTGGCACCGGCGGGGCGCTGGTATTGGGCCTGTTTGCCGCCCAATTGCTCAATAAAAAATTCGCCGGGCGCTCCATCCTGCGCGGATTGTTTTTATTTCCCTATGTCGCCCCGGTCATTGCAGTTGCCTTTACCTGGCTGATTTTGCTGGACCCGTTCTCGGGCACGTTTAATGCCATGCTGCAAAAAATGAACATTGCCCAGGAAGGCATCAATTTTTTCGGCTCCCGCTCGGTCCCGGTCACCTTTTTTGGTATCACATTTGAATTCCCCCTGGCCCTTGCCACCGTTATCGCGTTCGAGGCCTGGCGGTATTTCCCGCTCTCTTTCCTGTTCATCCTCGCCCGCATGCAGTCCATTTCATCAGACATGTATGAAGCCGCCGAGGTAGACGGGGCCACACCGCTTCAGCAGTTCTGGCATATCTCGCTACCGCAACTGATCGGCATTCTATCGACGCTGTTTTTGTTGCGCTTTATTTGGACGTTTAACAAATTCGACGACATTTTCCTGCTCACCGGCGGGGCCGCTGGCACCCGGACCTTGACCGTCGATGTTTACGAACAGGGTTTTGCCCTGTCCAATCTGGGGGCCGGGGCGGCGGTAGCCGTGGTCATTTTCTTCATGCTGCTGATTTTCGCCGTTGTTTATTTCCGCTTCGTCCATCGCGAGGATTCCTGACATGCGTATCGGAACCGGTTTTCTTCTTGCCATTCTATCCGGGCTGTTTTGGGGGATACTCGCCATTGCCATTGCCGGCATTTCCCTAACACTGATTTCCGGCCTGCCATCGGCCCCGGTGCTGTCGGCGGGGGCCGTTTCGGGGGCCGTCAGTGCTGCCATTATCATGCTGCCCAGCCCCAAACTGCGCACCAACGGGCTTTATCTGGCCGCCTTTATGGGCGCCATCATTGCCATGTTGGGCTTTTCCTTTGCCGCCCCGTTTACCGAACCCTTCACCACTGCGCCGGTAGGTCAGGCGATTGCCATTGCCATCATTGCCGGGGCCGTCACCCTGGCAAACCGCGCCTGCCTGGAGGACATCGAAAGCGGCATGCTCACGCGCTATAAAATTGATGTTGTGATTGTGCGGGTGTTGCGCGGTTTTGGTTTTGTCTTTTTCACCGTCATCGTGGTGCTGCCCTTTTATGTGATGCTGATGACCAGCCTGAAAAGCCAGCAAAGCCTGTTTCAAAACCCGCTCGATCTTTCGGTGGATTTATCGCAAGGCAGCGCCAGCCTGTTTAACAGCTATGTCGAACTGTTTACCAAGTTCCATTTTGGCCGTTTCCTGCTGATCTCGACCATCGTTTCCGTCTGTACCGTTATCATCACCCTGGCCTTTTCCATTCCTGGGGCCTATGCGGTGGCACGGTTGCGCTTTCCGGGGCAAAACGTGCTGTCAAAATCGGTCTTGCTGATTTATCTGGTCCCCATGATCGTGCTGGTCATTCCGCTTTATTCGGTCTTCAGCCAGGTGGGCCTGCGCAATTCGATTTTGGGGTTGCTGATTGTCTATCCCGCCACCACGGTGCCGGTCGCCCTTTATATGCTGCAGGGCTATTTCCGGGGTCTTCCGGTGGAACTGGAAGAAGCCGGGCTGATGGATGGCCTGGGCCGCTTGGGCGTAATCTGGAAAATTACCCTGCCGCTGGCTTTGCCCGCTCTGGCATCGGTATCGCTTTATGTGTTCATGATCGCGTGGAACGAATTTTTGTTTGCCTTCATGTTCCTCGATGATCCCAACATTTTCACCCTATCGCGCGGCGTGGTCTCGCTTAATTCATCCGAGGTTCCCCGCCAGCACCTGATGGCGGGTGCCGTTGTCGCCACAATCCCGATTTTGGTGATCTTTTTGTGGTTTGAACGCTTCCTGGTGCAGGGCCTGACCTCTGGCAGCGTGAAAGGGTAAGGGCATGATTGATCCCGAAACGACGGCCCAACTTGATAACGAAGCGCGACGTATCCTGCGCGCCAACGACAAGGGGGGCTATACCGTGCCCACCAAGGGGCTTTATCCCTTTCAATGGAACTGGGATTCCGCCCTCACAGCCCTTGGCATTGCCACCTATGATGCCAACCGCGCCTGGCAGGAAATTGAAAAGCTACTATCTGCCCAGTGGGATAACGGCATGGTGCCGCATATCGTGTTCTGGCAGCATGAAGAAGGCTACTTTCCCGGTCCCGGCGAATGGCAAAGCGGTCATACCCCGCCCACATCGGGCATTACCCAGCCCCCGGTTACCGCAACGGTGGTGCGTCAGCTTGCCTCATCCCTGCCCGGTGATCATGGCGCACGGGTGACACCCATGCTGCACGCGCTGGATCGCTGGCACCAATGGTTTGCCGATGCCCGAGACCCCGATGGGTGCGGTGTGGTTGCCATCATGCACCCGTGGGAAAGCGGGCGCGATAACCTGCCGGACTGGGACGAACCGCTATCCCAGGTCGATACATCCAATGTTGGCACGTTCCTGCGCCGTGACACCCAAATGGTGAACGAAGCCGAACGCCCCCAAAACCATGACTATGATCACTATATGGCGCTGGTGCAGTTTGGGCGGAATTGTCAATGGGATGTCAAAACCATTGCCGAAACCTGCCCCTTCTGGGTTGCCGAGCCCGCCATGAATGCCATTTTACGCCGGGCCGAACGCGACCTGATCGCCCTTGCCCTGCAATTCAACCTGCCCGACATTGCCCGCCGCGCCACCGCCCGGGCAACCCGATTGGATAAGGGTTTTAACCAGCTTTGGTCCGATGAAGCAAAAGGTTACGTTACGCTCGATCTGCGACATGATAAGAAAGACAATCGTTTAACATCAGGTAGTTGGTTATCACTATACGGAGGACCGGAAAACGATACTCGGGCCAAGCCACATTATTCAACCCTGATGGAATGGCGCCAGAAAATCAATTTCGCGGTGCCCAGCTTTGACCCCAACAATGCGGCATTTGAGGATATTCGTTATTGGCGTGGCCCGGTTTGGGCGATGGTCAACTGGATGATCGCAACGGGCCTTGCCGAACATGGCCGCCCGGACCTTGCCACCATAATTGCCAATGATACCGCCGCCCTGATCGCAAAATCCGGCTTTCGCGAATATTTCAGCCCCGTCACCGGCCAGGGTGGCGGTGGCAGGGATTTTTCATGGACCGCCGCCATGTGGCTTTACTGGGCCTCGCCCACGGCACGACCAAAAACGGAGACACCATAAAATGGGTCAGATCGAACTTCGCAATGTGCGCAAATCCTTTCGTGATGTCGAGGTGATCAAGGGCATCGACCTGACCATCGATGAGGGCGATTTGATGATTTTTGTCGGCCCGTCGGGCTGTGGCAAATCCACCCTGCTGCGTCTGATTGCCGGGCTGGTTGAGGCCAGCGACGGGCAAATCCTGATTGATGGTATCGATGTCACCGGCAAGCCCCCGGCGGAACGCGAACTTTCAATGGTGTTTCAGTCCTATGCGCTGTATCCGCACAAAACCGTGCGCGAAAATGTCGGCTTTGCCCTGGAAGTGGCGCATATGGACAAGACCTCGATCAAGGCCAAGGTTGATGAAGCCGCAAGCACCCTGCAACTTGACCAGTTGCTGGACCGAAAACCCAAGGAACTTTCGGGCGGGCAGCGCCAGCGCGTTGCCATTGGCCGCGCCATTGTCCGCGAACCCAAGGCCTTTTTGTTCGACGAACCGCTTTCCAACCTTGATGCCGGGCTGCGCGTTGAAATGCGCCTGGAAATTGCCCGCCTGCATAAAAAGCTGGCCGCCACCATGATTTATGTGACCCATGACCAGGTGGAGGCCATGACCCTTGCCAGCAAAATCGTGGTCTTGCAGGCAGGCCAGATCGAACAGGTCGGCACCCCGCTGGAACTTTATCGCACCCCGGCCAATCTGTTTGTCGCGCAATTCATCGGCTCGCCGAAAATGAATGTTGCGGACTGCACGGGTGAAGGTGAAACCATCACCTTTGCCAGCGGCGGCAACTTTGCCACCGGGCGCAATGCGCAAACAGCCACGCGCTTTGGCATCCGCCCCGAACATATCACCCTGACCGACCCGGCCAACGGCATCCTGACCGGCCAGATTGAGGTGATGGAACATCTGGGTTCTGACAGCTTTGCCTATATCCAGATCGAAAATGTTGGCCTGTTTACGGTTCGCATTGTCGGTTATTCCGACCTTGAAAGTGGCGCAACTGTCGGCCTGACCTTCGATGCTGAAAATCTGCATCTGTTTGACCGGGATGATAAAGCGTTAACGTAAGAGGGATATAAATTTATACCAGTGTAAGTGGCGACCGACACTCGAACCGGTGTAATGGAATAATCGACAGGAGAACGAAAATTTTTCCCCGATCGCGAACCAAGTTTGTTTCTCGCCCTTCACTGGAAATTAATCCGGCGGATTTTAAAGACCGAGACGGCCCTACAGTGCTGGCTGCACAACAAGGAACCCTTACACCAATACAACAACTCTTCAATGATTGTGGTTTTCCGTGGCAAGATAGCTATCAACAGCAACTGGACGATTTTGACATCCCATTTTTAAGATGGTTGAAGAAACTGGACGCACCCCCCTGCTTATACTTCAAGGTTGGGTTAGCGGGCGTTTCCATGTCCCCTTTTTTTGACAAATCAACAAGGGACCTGCCTCCCACCTATTTCTCTGGAAATATTGACCCCAAATACGCACATCCACTAGATAACCTAAAGTTTGCCCGAGATCAGTTTGCGGAGAAATTGTCATCTGCTAAAATTGCGATAAAAGCCTCAAATACAATCGGATGCGGATGGATTTCGGGCCCTAGCAACTTAGACCTCATGATTTTCCCTTACGAATTATCCTTCGAGCCGGAGAAAACTACTCGACGCTTGTATTATCGTAAAAGAAGCAGAAGAAGATGCTCGATTTCCACCTATACCGGGTTTCGCCAGAAACTCAGTGCCCAGGAACTTGAATGGCTTCACAACAGCCAGCGACTCATAGAGCGCCCAAATCAGATAAAAGCTTCCAACTTTCGCGAAATCTGGTCAAATACCCCCATCCAAGCAGATAGATTTCTCAGAGAGCCGCCCCTGACAGATATCCCCATCTGTGAAGCAATCAACATATCGAATGACAGAAAGGCACTGATTAAGTGTTGCAGAGAGCTACACGTCATCCCGACGGACCGAATTACCCACTTTGCAATACATACGCTGCTCCCAGCAAGAGCAGGCTCAGAAACATGGTTAACTTTGCTTACGGTTTACCGTCATATTGAAACAACAAATGACGAAGGGTCGATTGATTTGTTTTGTGACAAGGTACCATCCAATTTCATGGATCTTGCGCAATTGCTGGCAAAAACCCTCGGAAAGAAAATCATACATCTCAAGCCGGAATATAATTGCTGAGTCTTTTAGCTCCTTACCTTTTACTAGCGCTTATTGGACGGCCTTCGACAAGTTGGCAGCACATTGCGCCAAACATCAAAATTTGAACTATTTTATTTACATATAATCAAAATCTGAAATCATACACCCTTGGGTTGATATGGTCCGGGGGACATTATGAAAAAATCACGGCTTTTGCGCGGATGTGCCTTGGCAACAACGCTGATTTTCACATCTGGCTGTGCGATGGTATCCAATGTCGATATTCCGATTTCCAGTAATATGGACAAAGGGGCCAAAAAGACATTATGGGAACGTGATTTATGCGGGGTCAGGACCAGCAAAGGCAAGAAGGCCGAAGACATCGCACTGACCGACCTTTATCCGCAGCAGGGTTGTGTCGCCTTTGCCAGTGCGCTGATAAGCTGGAAACGCTATCGCGATGCGGCTGATGACATCACCACGGACCAAAATCTGGTCAATATCGGCATTCTCGGCCTTGCTGCTGGCACAATCTGGGCCGCGGTTAGCGAAGGCCCGGATGATCTGGTTGCCGGTCTTGGCCTTGGCACGGCGGTTCTTTATGCAGGTTCAAGCATCCTTGCGCCCGAACAAAAACGCGAAATCTACCGCGCTGGCGCAAAAGCCGCCGCCTGCGTCATGCGCCGCGCCAACAGCATACTGACGGATCCCGTCATAACAGGGAACTATCAGCACAGATTGAATGAACTGACCGAACGATATCTTACCCTGCGACAAGGTGCCGCATCCTTGCAAATTTCAGAAACAGAACCTGAAATAAGCCAGCTTTCATCGATCAGCGAAATAATCCGCCAAGATCAGCAGAACATTGATACGCATAACCTGAAGGGCAGTCGTGTCGCTGTTGAAATCAGTCAGCTTTTGATCGAAATTGATGACAAGATGCGCGAGCTTCTTGACCAGACACTGCCCAATCCCGCAACCATTTTCGAGACCGTACAACGCAGCACGACGGGGTATCTGACACAGGCAAACGCGGCACCGACATTGCCTTCATCCCTCCCGCTAGAAGAAGTCACTCTATTAACGACCCAAAAGGCCGATAAAACCAAGGAACAACTAAAAACAGAAATAAACGTACTTAGTGAGGATCTCGAGACTTTTCACCTGAAATTACAGGCAACCCTTCAGGTACCCTATGAATTTGATTTTGCCGGGTGCAACGATCTGGGGATCGACACAACACTGGTGCTGACTGAAAGCGAAATCTCGCTACAAGCCGGTCAAAGCGCAACCGTTGGCATCATTGGCGGCAAACGCCCCATCCGGGCGGCGATGACCCGCAAACCAGCCGGACTAACCCTGGAGCGTGATTTTAATCAGGATGGCGATACGGAATTTACCATTCACTGGAATGGAACCGGCAACCAGTATGGCAGTTATCCGATGCGCTTTATTGATGATAACGGGGCCAGCAATGTCTTGACGCTTGACCTCTCACCCGGTCTCGTCCTGGCAGAAACCGCATTGAAACCCGACGCAAACAACACCATCACCCTGAGCATCAAAAATGGCACTCCGCCTTTTTATATCTTCTATCAGGGTGGCGAAACGGCGCCGGATTTAAAAACAAAAGCCAGCACCAGCTATGCTTATGGGGAGCCGATTGCAGACCAGCCAATCACGTTGACTATGCCTGATAACGGCATGGCTGCAGACACAACCGGAACGTTTATGATTGTCGATAAAACCGGGAAATCGGCCAGCTTTAGCATTACCGCACCGTAAAAAAGCACAAGCCGGTTTCCAATGATCGGCGCTGTTTTTCACCCTGGACCCGGTCAGAAAAAAAACAACAGGCAGCGCCGGACTTTTTCGGCACTGCCTGCTTCTTTTTAATTCATACCGCATCCGCAACAACACTTTTATCTCGCCAGTTTTGGACGAATGACAACCTGACAAAACGTCATATCGTTGCGAAACAGAAATATACAACCCTGGCAACAACTACAATCGAAGTTACAGATATCCTCCAAATAGCTTCAGCGCATTATATGCACCCAATAGAGTTACCCAAAGAACTCAATTATTACTTTTACGCAAAATAACCCACATAAAATCCAAAATAAGATATATCAAAATATCTTAAAAAGATCTTCCCGGACCACATTCACATCCTGAACAGCAATCCAGGCGGGACAACATCATCCACGTAAACAGCACCGGCAAACCAGTATAATGCCGTGCTGCCTAGTCTGGCAGCACGGCTGTCGCCTCGATCTCGACCAAGGCCTCGTCCTCAACCAAAGTGCGCACCACCACCATTGTCATGGCCGGAAAATTCTTGCCCAAGACCCGGCGATAGGCTTCGCCCACTTCACGCTGACGGTTCAGATATTCCTGCTTCTCGGTCACATACCAGGTCAGGCGGCAAATATGTTCGGCCTGCCCACCGGCAGCGGTAATCACCGCCATAATATTGCGCAGGGCCTGTTCCATCTGGCCGACAAAATCCTTGGCTTCAAAAACCTGTTTTTCGTTCCAGCCAATTTGCCCGCCAATATAAAGCGTCCTGCCCCTTGCCAACACGCCATTGGCATATCCCTTGGGCGGTGCCCAGCCTTCGGGTTGCACGATTTTATGTATCATGGTGATCCTGTCTTGTTATTTTGCTTTCCAATTTGGCTCGTAAATTTTCGGGCCACGGCGTGGCTCCGGTAATGCCTTTTTGGGTAAAAACCAGTGTCAATGTCGCCGTCAAACGGCTTTGCCCTGCCGGATCATTCTCGCCTGTCATCTCGATTTGCAAATCCAGACTGCTGCGCCCAACACGCCCAACAAACAAGGCAAACATCAACACATCGCCCAAACGACTGGGGCGTTTGAAATCGACCTTAAGCGAGACCGTCGGCACGGCGGCCTGCATCGGGCCATGCAATTGGGCAAACCCGCAGCCAAGGCCGGTTTCAAACCATTCTTCGACCGTAGCGTTAACCATCTCGAAATAACGCGGATAAAAAACGATACCTGCCGGGTCACAATGGGCAAAGCCCACCTTGTGACGGCATATAAAGGCAGGGTGCACCGCGCTGCATGTATCGTCATCACCCTGCATTACAGGATCGTCCTGACACGCCACAATTCGGGAAACAGCTCCACCTCCAGCATGCGTTTAAGGTAGGAAACACCCCCCGTGCCCCCGGTCCCGCGCTTAAAGCCAATCACGCGCTCCACCGTCGTGACATGGTTAAAGCGCCAGCGGCGGAAATAGTCCTCGAAATCAACCAGCTTTTCGGCCAGTTCATAGAGCGTCCAATGGTCCTGCGGTGCCTGATACACCGTTTGCCAGGCCGCAATCACATCGTCACTTGGCGTATAAGGATCTGATACGTCACGCTTCAAGACGGTTTCAGGTACCGTAACGCCATTGCGATCCAGCAAATGCAGGGCTTCGTCATAAAGGCTGGGTTTTGCCAGTTCACCTTCTAAAATAGCCGAAATATCCGACCGATGCGCATGGGGCTTGAGCATGGCTTTGTTGCGATTGCCCAGCATGAATTCGATCATGCGATACTGCCAGGATTGAAAACCGGATGACGGGCCCAGCGCATCGCGAAAGGTGGTATAATCGCTAGGCGTCATGGTGCGCAAAACATCCCAGGCGTTATTCAACTGTTCAAATATCCGCGATACCCGGGCCAGCATTTTAAAGGCAGGCTGCAAATGCCCCTCGCGCATCACATTGCGCGCGGCATCGATCTCGCGGATGGCAAGTTTCATCCACAGCTCGGATGTTTGATGCTGAATGATAAACAGCATCTCGTCATGGGCGTCACTTTTGGGGTGCTGTGCGGTTAAAATGGCATCAAGCGACAGATAATCCCCATAGGACATCTTGCTGGAAAATTCGGTCTCCGCCCCTTCAACAGAGGGATCATAGGGTTTATTGCTCTGGGTCATGTCACTGCCTGACGTTTCTTGTATTCCGCGGCATCCCACAAACGGTTTTTCATAATATCGGCCAAAATTTCGATGCCCGCCGCTACATCCTGTTCGTCAAGATAAAGCGGGGTAAAGCCAAAACGAATAACATCGGGCGCGCGGAAATCGCCAATCACACCGCGTGCAATCAGCGCCTGCATCACGGCATAGCCTTCCTCAAACCGGAAGGACACCTGCGACCCCCGGCATTCGGCATTTCGCGGACTAACCAGTTCCAACATCGGGCAGGCTGCCTCCACCCCGGCAATGAACTGTTCACACAGGCCGATGGATTTTTGCCGGATATCGGCCATGTCCACCCCGTCCCAGGCATCCAGCGCACTATCCAGAATCGCAAGCTGAATGACCGGCGGGGTGCCAACCCGCATCCGTTCAATTCCGGCGGCGGGGCGGTAATCCGGGTCAAAGGCAAACGGGGCCTGGTGCCCCATCCAGCCCGAAAGGGCCGGTCGCACCTTATCGACCAAATCAGGGCGAACATAGATAAAGGCCGGGGCGCCGGGGCCGCCATTGAAATATTTATAGGTACAACCCACCGCAAATTCGGCATTGCAGTCCACCAGATCAACCGGAACGGCACCGGCGGAATGGGCCAGATCCCAAATCACGACAATACCCAGATCATGCGCCTTGCGGGTAATGGCTGCCATATCGTGCATGCGCCCGGTGCGATAATCCACCTGGGTCAGCATCAAGACCGCAATCTCTTCAGACAAGGTGGCTTCAACATCTTCGGGATGAACGGTTTTAAGGACGTGACCCTGTTTCAAACTGTCAATCAGGCCCTGCGCCATATAAAGATCGGTCGGGAAATTGCCATTGTCCGACAAAACAACCTTGCGACCGGGATTAAGCTCCAGCGCACTTGCCAGCGCCTGATACACCTTGATCGACAGGGTATCACCCATCACAACGCTTCCGGCGGGTGCGCCAATCAGGCGGGCAATACGGCTGCCCACCCGGCCAGGCAGGTCCATCCATTTTGCATCATTCCAGCCGCGAATAAGCATTTCGCCCCACTGGTCTTCAAGGGTCTGGCGGCTGCGCTCAATCGCGGATTTGGGCATTGGCCCCAATGAATTGCCATCCAGATAGATAACATCCTCGGGCATATGAAAAAGTGCCTTGGTGGCAGCAAAGTCCGTCATGCTGCGGGCTCCTGTTTTAGTCTGAAACGCTGAATTTTGCCGGTTGCCGTTTTCGGCAGGGCATCGATAAACACGATGGATCGTGGATATTTATAAGGGGCAATCGTTGCCTTCACATGGTCCTGTAACAGCTTTGCCATTTCGGGTGACGGGTTGGCCCCCGCTACCAGAACAATATGCGCCTGCACAATCTGCCCGCGATCATTGTCCGCCGCCGACACCACGGCACATTCGGCCACATCCGGGTGGGCAAGCAAAGCCGCCTCGACCTCCGGCCCGGCAATGTTATAGCCTGCCGAAATGATCATATCGTCGCTGCGCGCAGCAAAATGGAAATAGCCGTCTTCGTCGCAATAAAAGGAATCCCCGGTCAAATTCCAGCCATCCCGAACATAGCCCATCTGCCGGTCATCGGCCAGGTAACGGCACCCCGTGGGTCCACGAACAGCAAGGCGGCCGACCGTGCCGGGTGGCACATCCTTCATATCCTCATCGACAATGCGGGCCTGAAAGCCGGTCACGGGCTTGCCCGTACAGGCCGGGTGGCTATCGCCAAATCGGTTGGAAATGAAAATATGCAACATCTCGGTCGCACCAATACCATCAAGCATCGGTTTACCGGTTTTTTCCATCCAGGCCTTGTAAACCGGGGCCGGCAGGGTTTCGCCCGCCGAAACCGCCGCACGCAGCGATGACAAATCCGCCCCGTCATCCATCGCAGCCAGCATGGCGCGATAGGCCGTTGGCGCGGTAAAGCAGATGGTCGCCTTATAGGTTTCGATAATTTCAATCATATTGGGCGGCGATGCCTTTTCCAAAAGCGTCGCCGTGGCCCCAAAGCGCAGCGGAAATATCGCAAGCCCACCCAAGCCAAAGGTAAAGGCCAAAGGCGGTGATCCAACAAAAACATCATCTGGCGTTACCGCCAAAACCTCTTTGGCATAGGCATCGGCAATGATCAGCAAATCACGGTGAAAGTGCATGGTCGCCTTGGGCGCACCGGTGGTACCCGATGTAAAACCCAACAGGGCAACGTCATCCCGCCCGGTTTGCACCGCGCTATATTTAACCGATTTGGTCAGCGCAATGCGGTCCAGTTCGGCATCATGGTTGGCCGTGCCGTCAAAACCGATGACATTTTTTAAGAACCGGCTGTCCTTGGCACAGGCAACCATTTCATCCATCAGCCTTGTATCGCACAGGGCAAAGGCGATTTCGGCCTTATCAACAATTTTGGTCAGTTCGCCCGCACGCAACATTGGCATGGTGTTGACCACCACGGCACCAATTTTGGTCGCGGCGAGCCAGCAGGCCACCATCGCCGGGTTATTGGCCGAACGGATAAGCACCCGATTGCCCGGCTTAACACCGTAATCCTCTGCCAGGGCATGAGCGATGCGGTTGGTCCAGTCCGACAGTTCCTTATAGGTGCGCTGGCGGCCATTGCCGATCAGCGCGGTATAATCGCCAAAGCCGCGTTCAACCATCCTGTCCGTCAGTTCGACGCCAACATTGATGTAGTCCGGGTAGTCAAACCCATCGAGCAAAAATTCCGGCCAGGAATCTGCCGGTGGCAAATTATCACGGGTAAAAGTATCGGTATGTGCGGTTGGTCCCAGCATGATGAAGCCCCTGAATTATGTATGTGCCAGCGTTTGCCGTGCGATAATTATTCTTTGGACGTCTGATGCTCCTTCATAAATGCGAAGGGCACGGATCTCCCGATACAGGCGTTCAATGATGTGCCCTGATCGCACACCGTCGCCCCCGTGAATTTGCACCGCCTTATCAATGACGGTTTGTGCATGATCGGTTGAAAAAAGCTTTGCCATGGCGGCTTCCCGGCTCACCCGTGCCGCGCCGCTATCCTTTAGCCAGGCGGCGCGATAGACCAGAAGCGCACTGCTATCCACATCCAGCGCCATGTCGGCGACATGCCCCTGCACCATTTGCAAATCAAACAAAGGCGCGCCAAACAAATGGCGGTTCTGCACACGATGGATGGTTTCATCCAGCGCACGCCGCGCAAACCCAAGGGCGGCAGCAGCAACGGTAGAGCGGAAAACATCGAGCACCGACATGGCAATTTTAAAGCCCTGTCCGCCCTCGCCAATGCGATTGGCCGCCGGAATACGGCACCCCGCAAAACGCAACCGGGCCAGCGGATGCGGAGCAATGGTTTCCAGCCGTTCGGCAATTTCAAGGCCCGGTGCATCACCCGGCACGATAAAGGCCGACAGGCCCTTGGCCCCCGGCCCCTCGCCTGTGCGGGCAAAAACAACATACAGCCCGGCAATACCCCCATTCGATATCCAGGTTTTTTCACCATCAAGAATGTAATCATCGCCGTCACGCGTGGCCGACAGCGTAATATTCGCCACATCCGAACCCGATTGCGGTTCGGTCAGGGCAAAGGCCGATAATACCCTGCCCGCACGGACCAGCGGCAACCATTCATCCTTTTGCGCTAGCGTACCAAACAGCGAAATTGCCCCACTGCCCAGCCCCTGCATGGCAAAGGCAAAATCGGCCAATCCGTCATGGCGGGCCAGTGTTTCGCGGATAATGCACAGGCTGCGCACATCCAGCGATGATGCAGGGTCATTCGGGTCAATCGTGGCATGATCCAGCCAGCCACCCGCCGCCAGACGCGATACCAGATTCCGGCAGGTTTCATCGGTATTTTCATGATCCAGCCCGGCCAGCTCCCGACCCGCCCAAACATCCAGATCACGGGCGAGTTTGCGGTGATGATCGCTAAAAAACGGCCAGTCCTGCCACGACGTATCGCCCATCATCAATCCCCTTTGAAAACCGGTTTTTCGCGGGCGACAAAAGCATCATAGGCGCGTTTGAAATCCACCGTCTGCATGCAAATGGCCTGGGCCTGGGCTTCGGCCTCGATCGCCTGTTCTATGCCCATATTCCATTCCTGTGCCAGCATGGTTTTGGTCATCATATGGGCGAAATTCGGCCCCCGGGCGATGCGCTGTGCCATTAAAATGGCCTCGGCTTCAAGCGTTTCGGCATCAATCAGGCGGTTATAGAAGCCCCATTTTTCGCCTTCATCCGCACTCATGGAACGGCCGGTATAAAGCAGTTCGGCTGCCCGGCCCTGGCCGATAATACGCGGCAACATGGCACATGCCCCCATGTCACAGCCCGCAAGGCCGACACGGGTAAACAAAAAGGCGGTTTTGGCATCCGGGCTGGCAAGGCGAATATCCGATGCCATGGCAATAATCGCCCCGGCACCCACACAAATGCCATCCACCGCGGCAATCACCGGCTTGCCACATGCCACCATTGATTTAACCAAATCGCCGGTTAACCGGGTAAAGGCCAAAAGCCCCTTCATATCGCGGTCAATAAGCGGGCCGATAATGTCATGCACATCCCCGCCCGAACAAAAATTGCCACCGTTTGAGGCAAAAACCACTGCCTTCACATCGTCGCAATCCGGCAACATCCGAAACATGTCGCGCAATTCGGCATAACTATCGAATGTTAGGGGATTTTTACGGTCTGGCCGGTCCAGCGACACCACCGCCACATCGCATTCCATCCGCCATTTGAAATGGCGCGGGGCAAACTGTTTCATGTCAGTCATGGGATGGGTCCTTTCGGTTTTGCACCCGGCGTAAAATCGCAATCAGGTCTTGGGCATCCTCGGCAGTCATGCCGTCAAACAGGTCGCTGACCCAGCCTTCATGAACCAGGGCACGGCGGGCGAAATCTTCGCGTCCTTCCGGGGTGAGCTTGACGATCAGGGCGCGGCGGTCATTTTCCACGGCAATGCGGCTGACCATGCCTTCATTAACAAGGCGTTCAACAATGCCGGTCACATTGCCGTTCGATACCATCAGCGATTTTGAAAGCGCACTCATCCGCAGGCCATCTTTGGCGCGATAAAGGGCAGCCATCACGTCAAACCGGGGCAGGGTTGACTCATATTCAACCCGCATTTTTTCGCGCAATTCACTTTCGACCTGCCGGGATACCCGCAATATTTGCAGCCATGCCCGGAGCCGCGCCTTGGAAAGGTCGCTGGTTTCCCCTGCATGGTCCTTCTGCGCCGGATCACGGCGGGGATGCGGATCATTCATCTTCATATTTCCCCTCCTGAAACGGAAATGGCCTGCCCGGTGATGGACCCGGCATGTTCCGAACATAACCACAATACCGTCTCGGCAATTTCCCGTGGCGTAATAAAGCGGTTTTGCGGATTGATCTTTGCCAGGCTGGCACGGGCGGCATCCGGGCTCATACCGGTTTTTTGCGCGATATTGGCAATGGATTGTTCCAGCATCGGCGTATCGGTGAAACCCGGGCAAATGGCATTCACCGTAAGAGCCGAGCGGGCAAATTCAGCCGCCAACGCGCGGACAAGGCCCACCACCCCATGCTTTGCTGCACAATAGGGCGCGACATAACCATATCCCTTCAGCGCGGCGGTGGAGGCAATGGCAATTAACCGGGCCGGTTTTGTCACATCCATCACGCGCAAGGCCTGCTGAAAGGTATGGAATGTCCCGGTCAAATTGACGTCCATGTTTTTTTGCCAGGCATCAAGCGTCGTGCGGGTAAAGGGCGCGCTTTCGGCCATACCCGCATTGGCAATCACAAGGTCGGGCGCACCTGCCTGTTCCACCACTGTTTGTATCAGGCCTTCGACCGATGCCTGGTCGGCTACATCAACAGCAACGGGAAAAATAAGGTCGTTTTCTGCCGCAACGGCTTCAAGCTGTGCCACTCTGCGACCGGCAACAAATACGGTTACGCCTTTTGACGCCAGGCTCCGCGCCAGTTCGGCCCCAACGCCGCTGCCACCACCTGTCACAATAGCCGTTTTAATGGCAAGGTCTCCCGTCATCAGACTTTTCCCGTCATTTGGTCGGTCCGTTCTGCCAGCCGCCACATCTGGTCTCGCCCGGCAAGATAGGGCAGCGGCCAGCCCTCGCTGCGATTGCCAAGCTGGGCTGCGGCATGGAGCGTCCAATACGGGTCCGCCAAATGCGGCCGTGCCAGACAAACCAGATCGGCCCGCCCTGCCATCAGGATGGAATTGGCGTGGTCCGGTTCGTAAATATTGCCCACCGCCATCGTGGCGATTTTGGCTTCATTGCGAATACGGTCGGAAAACGGGGTCTGGAACATGCGGCCATAAACCGGGCGGGCATCCTTTGTAGTCTGCCCGGCGGATACGTCGCAAATATCCACACCATTTTCCTTAAGGATTTTGGCAATCTCCACCGCATCTTCGGGGGTAATACCGGCATCACCCACCCAGTCATGGGCAGAAATACGTACCGAAAGCGGTTTTTCAGTCGGCCATACATCGCGCACCGCCAAAATCACCTCCAGCGGATAGCGCATACGGTTCTCAAGGCTGCCGCCATAGTCGTCATCGCGGTGATTTGTCACTGGCGTAATAAAGGATGACAGCAAATAACCATGTGCGGCATGAACTTCGATCATGTCAAACCCGGCACGATCTGCCATTTGGGCCGCCGCCACAAACTGGTCGCGCACCATATCCATATCCGCCCGCGTCATGGCCTTGGGCGTCTGGTTATGCGCCGACCATGCCACGTCCGACGCTGCCATAATCGGCCAATTGCCTTCCTTTAACGGGGCATCCATTTCCTCCCACCCCACCTGGGTAGAACCCTTGGCACCGGAATGGCCGATCTGGGCGCAAATTTTGGCATCACTTTCGTTATGAACAAAATCAGTGATCCGCGCCCAGGCGGCTTCATGGTCCGGCGCATACAGGCCCGGGCAGCCCGGGGTGATGCGCCCTTCAGGCGACACGCAGGTCATTTCGGTATAAACAAGGCCCGCCCCACCCTTGGCCCGTTCGCCATAATGGACCAAATGCCAATCGGTCGGGCAGCCATCAACCGCCTTATATTGTGCCATCGGCGACACAACGATGCGGTTTTTCACCGTCATGCCGCGTAACTTGAATGGCACAAACATGGGATGCAGGGCGCTATCATTGGCCGGGGCCACACCGGCGCGCTTTGCAAACCAGTTTTCCGCATCTCCTAGCCAGGCCGGGTCACGCAGACGCAAATTTTCGTGGCTGATACGCTGGGACCGGGTCAGCAGCGAATAGGTAAATTGCACCGTATCCAGGTCAAAATACCGCTCCACCTCCTCGAACCATTCCATCGAATTGCGCGCTGCCGATTGCAGACGCAAAACCTCGAGACGGCGTTCATCCTCATATTTGGCAAAGGCAGCAGGCAGGCTGCTTTCACTATGCAAATATTCCGCAAGCGCAATGGCACTTTCCAGCGCCAGTTTGGTGCCCGAGCCAATGGAAAAATGCGCCGTTGCCGCCGCATCGCCCATCAGCACGATATTTTCATGCGACCAGCTTTTGCACAGAACCCGCGGGAAATTAAGCCATGCCGACCCGCGAATATGGTTGGCATTCGACATCAGGGCATGGCCGCCCAGATGTTTGGCAAAAATTTCCTCGCAGGTGGCAATCGACTGTTCCTTGGTCATCTCGCCAAAGCCATAGGCCGCCCAGGTTTCCTCGGAACATTCGACAATGAAGGTCGCCGTTTCATTATCAAACTGATAGGCATGCGCCCAGACCCAGCCTTTATCGGTTTCCTCGAAAATAAAGGTAAAGGCATCATTGAATTTCTGGTGCGTGCCCAGCCAGACGAATTTGCATTTCCGGGTATCGATATCTGGCTGGAAATGCTCGGCATATTCGCTGCGCGCCCGGGAATTAAGGCCATCACAGGCAACCACCAGATCATAATCCGATTTCAGGTCCGATGCGGCGGCAATCTCGGTGCCAAACTGCAAATCAACGCCAACTTCGCGCGCGCGTTCCTGCAACAAAATCAGAAGTTTTCTGCGGCCAATGCCACAAAATCCGTGCCCGGTAGAAACGATTTTCTCGTCACGGAAATGAACGGCAACATCATCCCAATAGGAAAAATTGTCGCGAATGGCACTGGCACTTTTGGCATCATTAACAGCCAGATTACCCAGCGTTTCGTCGGACAAAACCACGCCCCAACCAAAAGTATCGTTGGGCTGGTTGCGTTCAAAAACCGTTATCTCATGCGAAGGATCACGCAGCTTCATGGAAATGGCGAAATAAAGCCCGGCAGGCCCGCCCCCCAAACATGCAATTCTCACCTGATCCCTCCTTTATGAGGCTTTGTTACGGAATGAATGAAAAAACGGTACGCCTGCTTTGGATTTAGTTCAAGCATAAATATTTTATGTTTAAAATAAATGTGAGTTTGATTAAGCTACCCGTAACAGGCCGCTGCCAACCACCGTCGATATGGCAGTTGCATCCGGGCTAGAATCGGTCCATCTCTTTGTTGTTACGGCAAAAATCAACAGGAATATATGTGATGATCAGGAACTGGGACGATGCCTATAACAATAGCAACTATATCGAGAATGCAGCAGCTTTCCCTCAAAAATTGACAGATGCCGCCACGGCCTTCCGCGAACAATTGGGGGCAAAAAACCGTGCAAAACTCGACATTCCTTATGGAAGAACGGAACGGGAAAAATACGACCTGTTCCTGCCCGAAGGCACCCCCAAGGGCCTGATGGTTTTTGTGCATGGCGGTTATTGGCGTTCATTTGACAAATCAAGCTGGTCTCACCTTGCCAATGGTGCGATCAAACAGGGGTGGGCGGCCTGCCTGCCCAGCTATACGCTGGCCCCTGATGCCCGCATTGCCACCATCACCAAACAGATTGGGGCCGCCATTGATCATGCCGCTGGCGAAATTAACGGCCCTATTCATATATCGGGTCATTCGGCGGGTGGACATCTGGCCGCACGCATGATTTGCGACGGGAGTCCGTTATCCTCCCCAACACTGGACCGTATCGGCCATGTCATGCCAATCAGCGGTTTGCATGACCTGCGCCCGCTGCGCCATACCGAAATGAACCAGGTTTTGAACATTGATGCTGCCGAGGCACAAAGCGAAAGCGCGGCCCTGCTGGTCCCCGCTCGCCCCGGTAACAAACCGGCGCAGGTGACCTGCTGGGTTGGCGCCGACGAACGACCGGAATTTATCCGCCAGAGCGACCTTCTGGCAAATATCTGGACCGGTCTTGGGGCCAATATCCAATCCATCCATGCCCCGGACAAGCATCATTTCACCGTGATTGATGATTTGACCGACCCGGAATCAGACATGACCTGCTGCCTGCTGGCCGGAATCATCGAAAACGGAGACTAAAATGACCACCGTAACGCTGGAATTTGCCGACAATCTTGCTATCATCGACATCAACAATCCGCCGATTAACGCCACCAGCCATGCGGTGCGCAGCGGTGTGATGGATGCCCTGGCAAGTATCAGGCAAAATCCGGCGGTTACGGCCATTATCCTGTGTTGCACTGGCACAACATTTATTGCCGGGGCGGATATTTCCGAATTTAACCAGCCTGCCCGCGCGCCGCTGTTACCTGATGTTATTATCGCACTTGAAGACATGCCGGTTCCTGTCATTGCCGCCCTGCACGGCACTGTTTTGGGCGGCGGGCTGGAAGTCGCCCTTGGCTGTCATTACCGGATTGCCCATCCTGCAACCCGCCTTGGCTTTCCCGAGGTTAATCTGGGCCTGATCCCGGGTGCGGGCGGTACTGTTCGCACCCCCCGGCTGATTGGCGTTGAAAATGCCATTTCACTTATCAGCAATGGCAAGCCCATCACGGCCTCCATCGCCCTTGACTGGGGGCTGATTGACCATATCACAAAAAGCGATACAAACCTGCAACAGGCTGCGATCGAATATGCCCGTAAGGTCGCGACGCAGCCCTGCCCGACCCCGCTAGCAAAACGCAACATCCCCGACACAAAACAACCGGACTGGGATAGCCTGATTGCCAAAACCGCACAAAAGGCGCGCGGAGCAACAGCACCGATTATCGCGGTTGAAACCATTCGTGACCAATTTGCCCTATCTGCTGATCAGGCCCTAGCAAACGAACGCCAACAATTTGTCACCTTGCGTGAGGGCGAACAATCCCAGGCACTGCGCCATATTTTTATGGCCGAGAGAAATGTTGCCAAACTGCCGACCACGCAAGGCGTTACCCCCACCCCGATCAAGACCATCGGAATCGTCGGCGGGGGGCTGATGGGGGCAGGCATTGCCACGGCCTGCCTGCTTGCGGGCTATCAAACCATCATGATCGAACGCGATGAGGCCGCCCTTGCCAAAGGGCGGGAGAATGTTGCCAGCCACCTGCAGGGCAGCCTGAAACGCGGCATCATCTCGCAGGAACGCAACGACCAGCTATTATCGCAATTGCATGGCAATACCGATTATGCGGCCCTGGCCCCGGCAGAATTGGTTATCGAAGCCGTGTTTGAAGATTTGGAGGTCAAAAAATCGGTCTTTGACGCCGTCGCAAGGGTTGTTGATTCAACCGCTATTATTGCCTCAAACACATCATATCTGGATATCAATGCGCTGGCGCACAGCATCTCTAACCCGGAACGGGTGATTGGCCTGCATTTTTTCTCGCCAGCCCATATCATGAAACTGTTGGAAGTTGTCTGTACCGACGGGGCCAATCCGCAAACACTGGCAACAGCATTGGCCTTTGCCCGCAAGCTTGGCAAAATTGCCGTTCCGACCGGGGTATGCGACGGGTTTATTGGCAATCGCATCATGTCGGCCTATCGCAAACAATGCGAATACATGATCGAGGATGGGGCCTACCCCGAACAAATCGATGCCGCAATGACCGATTTTGGCTTTCCAATGGGCCTGTTTGCCATGCAGGACATGGCCGGGCTGGAAATTTCGTGGAAAACGCGGCAACGACAGGCCGCCACCCGCGACCCCAACGAACGTTATGTCGCCCTGGGCGATTACCTGTGTGAACAGGGCCGTTTTGGCCGCAAAACCGGGTTGGGTTGGTTTCGCTATGACACTGCCAAATCCGCCCCACAGCCCGACCCCGACGTAAAGCGCCTGATCGAACAGGAATCCGCACGTAAAGGCATTAAACGACGCGACTTCAGCCCCTCCGAAATCATCCAGACCATCCTCGCAACGATGCAGCAGGAAGGCGATAAAATCCTTAACGAAGGCGTCGCCCACACTGCCGATGCCATTGATGTTGTCATGATCAATGGCTATGGCTTCCCGCGCTGGCGCGGTGGACCGATGTTCATGAAAACAAAAAGCCCGGTTTCGTCCTAACGCGGGTAGCGGGCTGCTGCGTAAATTTTGCAGTCAATCTGATATTAACCCGCCAGGCATCTAAAGCACCAACTCTGTTTACGGCTTATAATTGTAATGCCGAAAGGGTCTTACGCACACTAAAAACCGTCGCGATATAAAATTTCAATAACAAAAAATTAAAACTCTTCACAAACACGTGAGAAAATCACACCAATCTCCAATTTGTAATAATTTGTCAGAATTGCAGTTTTGACAACCAATTATGATTAGTTATATACAATAAAACCCTCAACTAAAAGTGGTAACTTATAATAGTTAAATTTTGTCTTTTTCGTGTCAAATCAAGACATTATTTCAACAGATATGCAAGATTAACTACTCCTATGCTCTTTAAGAATCAAACTACAAAAAATCGCCTTCAACCACGAAAAAATATCGCCTCCAATAAAAAAGACGAAAAAATTCGTTAGTTTGCATTTAAAAATGATCCCACAAATATCAGAGAAAATATTCGAGGTAGAAAATATGAACCTCAAGATCATGATGGTATTTGGAACACGTCCCGAAGCTATTAAAATGGCACCGCTTGCACGTTTGCTTAAAAAGCATCCCGATATAAACCTGCATATCTGCTCCACCGGACAGCATCGGGAAATGCTGGCTTCGGTTATCGAGGCATTTGACCTGCATCTTGACGAAGACCTTGATGTCATGACGCGCGATCAAACGCTAAATGGCCTCTCTGAAATGCTGCTTGAAAGGCTTGATCAAAGCTATCACGAGAACCAGCCCGATATCGTGCTGGTGCATGGCGATACCACAACCAGCTTCATTGCCAGCCTTGCCGCTTTTCATCGCCATATTCCTGTTGCACATATCGAAGCTGGATTACGGACGGGCGATTTGCAATCCCCGTGGCCGGAGGAAGCCAATCGTCGCCTGACGGCCGTACTGGCAAACCTTCACTTCCCACCCACCGAAAAAGCCAAGCTGAACCTTCTTGCTGAAGGGGTGTGCGATCACAACATTCTTGTGACAGGCAATACCGTCATTGACGCATTATTATGGATGAACGAGCGCCTTGATCAAACGGGCTGGCAACCAGAAGCGGATTCCCCCCTGGGTAGCATTGATCCAACCCGCAAAATGGTCCTGATTACCGGCCATCGCCGTGAAAGCCTGGGGCACGGATTTGAGGAAATCTGCCTGGCCCTTGATGCGCTTGCCCAAAGCTATCCCGACATCCAGTTTGTCTATCCCGTGCATATGAACCCGCGGGTGCATGATGTTGTGTACCGGATGCTGGGCAACCGCGAAAACATCATTCTGACCGCCCCACAGGATTATCGCCATTTTGTCTGGCTGATGAAAAACGCCTATCTGATCATGACGGATTCTGGCGGCATACAGGAAGAAGCCCCCGCACTTGGCAAACCGGTACTGGTATTGCGCAATGTCACCGAAAGACCATCAGGTCGCTTACAGGACCGCGCCATGCTGGTGGGCACCGACCCAAAGAAAATTATCGCACAAACAACCCGCCTGATCGAGGATGCCGCCTATTACAGCGAATTCACAACCAAACACTCGCCCTTTGGCGACGGGCATGCCTGTGAACGCATCGCGCAACGGCTACTGGAATGGAAACACGCACAATCGCTGGATGAATGTGCATGAGTTTCGCAACAGTCGACACCCTGATCTACATCTTCTTTGCGCTCAAGATCATCGTGATCATACTGGCAGGAACGATTTTTCTGCTGGGGATCGATGACCTGTTCATCGACATCGTTTATTGGGCGCGCCGGTGTTTTCGCCATTTCCGTATCTATGACAAACATGCCCCGGCAGATCAAAAACGCCTGTATGGCGTGCCTGAAAAGCCGCTCGCCATCATGGTTCCCGCCTGGCAGGAAGTTGGCGTAGTTGGCGAAATGGCAAGGCTGGCGGCCGCCACCCTTGATTACGAGAATTATCAGATTTTTGTTGGCACCTATCCCAACGACCCTGAAACACAGCACGATGTGGATGAGGTTTGTGCGCATTTCCCCAATGTGCACAAGGTCGTTTGTGTCCGCCCTGGCCCGACCAGCAAGGCCGACTGCCTAAACAACATCATCGATGCCATCCTGACATTCGAGGCCCAGGCGAACATCCAGTTCGCCGGTTTCATCCTGCACGATGCCGAAGATGTCATCTCGCCGCTGGAATTACGGCTTTTCAACTACCTATTGCCGAAAAAAGACCTGATCCAGGTGCCGGTTTACCCCTATCCACCAAAATGGTGGGGGTTCACTGCCGGTCATTATGCCGATGAATTTGCCGAATATCACGGTAAGGACGTTATCGTCCGCGAAGCCCTTTCCGGCCAGGTGCCCAGTGCCGGTGTTGGCACCTGTTTTAGCCGCCGCGCCATTGTCGCCCTTCTTGAAGATGGCGACGGCATTGCCTTTGATGTGCAAAGCCTGACCGAGGATTACGATATCGGATTTCGTCTCAAACAAAAGGGCATGGTGTGCATTTTTGCCCGCTTTTCGGTTTCCGACCCCAGCCTCGCACTTAAAACCCGCTGGATGCCGGGCATGGACGATAAGACAGCTCAGGTCATTTGCGTACGCGAACATTTTCCGCGCTCCTTTGGTCATGCGGTACGGCAAAAATCCCGCTGGATTACAGGCATTGTCTTTCAGGGAACCAGCAATCTGGGCTGGAGCCGGCATGGCATCATCAATTACTTTTTGTGGCGCGACCGGCGGGGGTTGTTAACCAACCTTCTTGGCCTGATGGTCAATGTCATGCTGCTCATCCTCCTGACCATGTGGCTTATCACCACACTGGTGCCCGATAGCTGGCGTTTTCCATCGATTCTTGGCAATGATCCGCTTTTGCATACGGTTTTATTATGTAACGGTTTTCTGCTGCTCAACAGGCTGTTGCAACGCAGCTATTTTGTCACCCGCTTCTATGGCATTCATCAGGGGCTGTTGTCAGTTCCTCGTGTGGTCTGGAGCAACCTGATCAATTTCTGTGCCAATGTTCGCGCCCTGCGACAGGTGGTTAAAACGGGAGATTCCCGACGGGTTGCCTGGGATAAAACATCGCACGAATTTCCCACAATTTCGGGCAGTACCAAAATACCCATCGGTCAACGCCTGATCCAGAAAGGCCTTTTGACCCCCGAACAGCTTGAAGCCGCCATTACCAGCCCCTACCGCAGGCGCCTTGGCCGCGAGCTGATGCTGCGTGGACTGATCAACAGCACCCAGTT
Organism: Thalassospira sp. TSL5-1; assembly: GCF_001907695.1. NCBI lineage: Bacteria > Pseudomonadati > Pseudomonadota > Alphaproteobacteria > Rhodospirillales > Thalassospiraceae > Thalassospira > Thalassospira sp. TSL5-1. Next base: position 135,285 of record NZ_KV880642.1, on the reverse strand, counting down.
AACCGAAGTGTTGGCCGAACAGGCCAACATGGAATGGGGCGATGTCAACCCCTTTGCCATTGCGCCCGAACTGATCAAAAAGGTTCCTGGTCACATCGCACTACGCTATGCCGTTATACCGTGTGAACAACAGGGCGATACCCTGATACTGGCATCTGAACGTCCGATCAGTCAGGTGTCGCTTGGTGCCATCAGCCGCAAGCTGAAACAACCCGTTTCCTGCCGTCTGGTGCCACATGGGCGCGTCACCCTGGCACTGCGGAACTGGTACAGTAACCGGCACCAAAACGAAGAAACCCGCACGGTTCTGGAATTCGCCCGGGCCAACTGCAACAACCCCGAGCGGATCGAAAATATTTGCTTGCACCAGGTCATGCTGGGCGAACTGTTACAGGTTCGCGGAATTGTATCGGCGAGCCTGTTCAATCAGGCAATGATTGATTATGACCCGGAAAAAGAATCTCTCGGTGCCCACTTGGTTGCGCGCGGGATCATCACCCGCGAACGCCTGGAACAGGCATTAAAAGACCAGGAAAACGAACAACATGCCGCCTATCAATTCGCGCGCGAGGCTGCATGATCATGAGACGCCACAAAGTCAGCCTGTCGTTATTGCTTTTCATAACGGTGCAAATATTCGTGTTTCCGCCCGGATCAACCCACGCAGCCGACCTCGACAGCTTTGCCAGTTTCAGAAGCTATCCCTATCTTGACCGGGCCTATCGGGCGGCAGCCGACCAAAACTGGGCTGAAGTTGAGAAACTAATGGCGCATCTGCTGTCGTTGGTCCCCAACAACACGGAAGCCCGTCGCCTGATCATCCAGGCGCAAATAAATCAGAATCATTTTGCCGATGCCCTTGGCAATGCAAAGAAGCTGCCCGATGACGTCGCAAAAGACAAAACCCTTCAGGAAGTGCGCCTTAAATGGATTGAAACATCACCGCCCGCCGAAGCAGAAATCCGTGACTGGCTGGATCACACAATTGAAAATGCCGAGCGTGAACAAATCTGGCGCGCCTATGCCCAAAGTCTGTCGCAGCAACCGAACGGAAAACAAAAAGCACTGGCATGGCTGGACAGCATCAATACCGACCAGGATGGTGATGCCCTGTACCGCGCGCGGGCGATCTGGGCTGAACAGCTTGACGACTGGCGCGCCGTCATTGCCTCGCTGGCCCCACTTGCCGACCAGGGCAGGTTATCGCCCGATAACTGGGTTCGCCTTGCCACCGCCTATGCCAATCTACAGGATGAAAAGGGCCTTAAGGCCCTTTTGCCTAGTGCCCCCGATCGGGCCAGTCAGGCAAACGCAGAACTGACACTGGCAAAACGTGCGATTGCCCTTGGCAATCTTGAACTGGCGAAAAAATGGATCGACGCTCTGCCCGACGCGCAACGAAATGCCCGGGAACAGCAGCAAACCCTGTGGGAACTGGCAAAGGCAACAGGTGATACAAATTTGTATCAGGCTACCAGCAAAAATATTGACCGCCCCTGCCTTGAAACAACCGAGTGGCTTTCACGCCATAACCTTGCGCAGGCAAAAAAGCAATTTGCCCGGTGTAGTGCCGCAAGTGACCCCAAAACCTGGCTGATTTTGGCACAGCGCCTTGATGCAATAAATGCCTTAAAAACAGAACCCTTGCCCCCCCAATGGCAGAATGAACGCCAAAATGTGCTGATCGGCCTGTTGCGTGCCCAGGGCAAGGAAGATGATGCGCTGGTCTGGCTTGAACAGCAGCCAAAAACAGTGCAAACGCTGACATTAAGCGCGCAGATTGCACAAAACATAAACGATGACACCACGGCGGAAAAATACTGGCTGGCGGTTTATCGCAAAAACGGAAATATGAACGCGCTTGATCAGGCAAGTTTTCTGGCCCTGAAAAACAACCAGCGCAGTGATGCCAGACGACTTTTGGAACAGGCATTTGACCAACATGATAGCAAGCTGCCCGACAGATTATTGCAACGCCTAGCCGCCTTTTATGCCCAGGATATAAGCCCCCAGGATGTGGGGCGGATAAAACTGCTGTTATCCCGCCTGAATGGCAAAATGCGTGGCATGCTGCTGATGCAACTTGCCAGCCATAATTACTGCGACATTGTCCGCGACAGCACCTCCGGACTGCCCGATCAGCCAACAACCCTGGCCGCGATGGGCCAATGTGCCATGACAAAAACCCCTGGCATTGCCTCGATCTATTATCAAAAGGCGGTCGATCTGGGAGATAAAAGCAGCCTTGCCCCGCTTGCTTATGCCCTTGAAGCCGGTGGCAGCCCAAATGCAGCCTTGGAAATATGGCAACAGGTCCCCGCCGCAAACATGACCAACAATGCCTACCTGACCGCGGCACGAAGCGCCCTTGAAGCAGGCCAGCCCGATGAGGCCGAACAATTTTGGCGGCAGGCAAAGGTCCTGACAACCGCCAATGACTGGGCGTTGGGTGCCGCCATTGCCCGGGCCCGCAAGCAGCCCAATCTCGCCTTGCAACGGCAAAAGAACGCGCTGGATAACAAACCAAATGCCGAAAATTATTACGCCGCATCAGCAACCGCACAAAAGGCGGGGGATATTGCCCTAAGCACCGAATGGCTAACCAATGCTCAAACCCTTGATCCCGAGAACCCGCGCTACATTGCCGATTTGGGCATGCGGCTTGCCAGCCTTGACGACCCAAAACAGCAAAATGCCGCCATTCCCTATCTTGAAAAGGCGGTTGTGGCTTATCCCGATGATTACCGGCTGCATGAAACGCTGGCAAACCGTTATAACGCCGTTAGCGATAGCAGGGCCGCGCGCAAGCAATTGGAAGCCGCCATTGACCTTGAACAATATCCGGTCACAAACGGTGACGATTTTGGCAGTCTGGAAGCCCGGCGCTATAGCCAGCGGCGGGCACATGAAACATTGGAACGCCGCGACAGTGTTACTCTGGCCAGCACATGGTCGCCAGCCGGAACAACGGAATTGCCCCTAGGCAATAACCGTTCCGACCGCCGGGCCGCATCACAGAATGTCCAAACCGCGTTATGGGACCATGCCCTGGGCGACGAACCCAGCCGCAATGGCAGCACCGTTTCGGTTTATGGTCGGGTCCTGACCGGCGGAAACGGCCAGGCACGATTTGCCCAGACCCTGGCAACCGGTGTTGGCCTGCGCTACAAGCCATTTGGCGATTACAACCTGAACCTTTATGGCGAACTGTTTAGCCAGACACAGCGCAACAAAAGCGATGTCCCCGGTATCAAGGCCGGTGACATATTCAATCCAAACAAATTAATGGATGGGATCAGCGACCTGAACGGGGCCCATAAACGCGATAATGACCTGATCCTGCGGGCCACCGCATCCTTTCTGGACCAGAACGACTATCGCAATGACTGGCGGGTGGACAAGAATGACTGGAATGAACGGTTCGTCAATCTGGATCTATCATGGTGGACCCGGTCAGGAAACCATATGGCTTCATCACGCTTTCAACAAGGGCACAGTTTCAAACTGCCAACCCAATCAGCCCAAACCATTATGCCCTATGGCTTTATCGAGGCGAGCGCACAGGACCCGGACGATACATGGCGCCAGGATGTAAGAACCGGGGTTGGTGTGCGCTGGCAACTTTATACCGATGACGACAAATACAATGCCTATCGCACCCGGGTTCATGCCCGGCTTGAATACCAAAAGTCACTTGGCGGAAACCTGTATGAGGGGGCGGATGGTATTCTGTTCGGACTGGAGGTGAATTTCTAATGCCCATTTTCCGAACTGTCCTTGCCATCGCCATCATACTTTGTGCATTAGCCAAACCAGCCTTGGCACAGGATGCCCCGGCGTTATTTTACCAACCCCAGGAAACGGACCGGCAAATCACACCGGCACAATGGAAAAACATCTGGCAACAAAGCCGGGCCAACGGATATGGCACACTCATTGTGCAATGGACATCCTATGGTGAAATCGATTTTGGCGGCAAACAGGGCTGGCTGGCAAAAAGCCTGCAAATCGCGCAGGACAATCACCTCTCATTGATTGTTGGCCTGCATATGGACCCGGCCTATTACAACCGGCTTACGGAAATTGATATTGCCGGGACAGGGGCCTATCTTGAAAATCAGTTGGGACTGTCCTTACAACAGGCAGAAATGGTCCAGCAGGGCTGGAACCTGAAAATTTCCGGCTGGTATGTTCCGCTGGAACTCGATGACTGGAATTTTGAACAGCAGGCCCGACGCGATATCATGAATGAACGGCTGCGCGGTCTTGCCGCCCGTTTGACCCATCCCTTACATATCAGCAGCTTTAGTGGTGGCAAATTGACACCTGCAGCCTATGCCCGCTGGCTGGAAAGCCTAAATGCGGCGGGTATCCATGTCTGGGCGCAGGATGGTGCCGGTACTGGCACCCTGCCACCCTTTGCGCGCAAAATCTATTTACAGGCCCTGCCCTGCAATATCGGCATCGTGCTTGAAGCCTTTCGCCAGACCAGCAAGGAAAACGAACCGTTCAGGGCAAAGCCCGCGCCAATCGAGACACACCAAAGCAAGTGCCACCCAATGGCAGTTTTTGGACTGCGTTACATGCCCTGGGCAGAAACATTTTTCCGGCCATAAACAACCCCTCAGGTAAATATCGCCCAAAAACATACAGCAATAAAAACACCCCTGTTGGCTGATGCCGACAGGGGTGTAAGAGAGCAATGACAGTCTGCCTGCGAATAATCGGTTATTGAACCGAAATCGGCATTGTATCGTGGGTGTAATTGGCAAAATCGGTGCTTGCCGTGATCATCGGCAGGTTCGGGTCCAGAAGCTTGTTGATCGATCCGATCTGGCCTTCATCCAGGGTGCCGGTAACCTGATGGATCAGCGCGTAGTTCAAAAGATGGCTATAGATTGCTGCCAGCGCCTGACGCTCCATTGCGAACAGGTCTTCGTCTTCATCTAGAACATCAAGCACGGTTGACTGCCCGGCATCAAATTTGATCTTCACCGCATCAACAATACGACGATGGGTTGCAACCCCCTGCACCAGTGCCTTGATGCGGTCCGGGCCATTGACCAATTCGTTAATGGTACCGGTAACGGTTTCGCGCAGCTCGCGCAGGTAAATGGCGCGCTGATAGCGAGCCTGATCCACCTGGCTTCTGGTTTCCAAGGCCTTGTAACCCTGCCCACCCGGGTTAAACAGCGGAACATTCAGGCGCAGCATGGCAACGCCCTCGTGGGTCAGGCTGCCACCGCCAAAAAGCGAACCACCGGAATCACGACGGGTATCGGTAAAGATGAAATCAAAGGTCGGCATGGCCTGACCGACATCGGCGGCCAGGGCCGCCCGCCGTTCATCAATCGAATAATCCATCGCCCGAACACGCGGGCTGCTTTTCAGGGCCGCGTCAAGCCAATGGTCAACATCTGTTTCGGTCAGCTTGGGCAGCTCAACATTGTTTGCCAGCGTCGCAAGGGATGCCGGCAGGCTGCCAACACGACGCTGCAACTGGGCAAAAGCACGCTGATAGGATGTGCGGGTTGCCACAACACGGGCCTGGGCCTCGGCCAAACGGGCAGCGACCAAATCCGCCTCATAAGAGGTGGCAAGACCCTGTTTCTGACGGGTTTCGATATCTACCTTGCGTTCCGCCATCGAAGCATGTTCAATCTGTGCCAGCCGTGCGTCATCGGCCGCAGCCAACGTGCTGAGATAGGCTTCAATCGTCTGGTAACCGACATCCAGTTTCGCGGTTTCCAGCGATTTCTTCAAACGCATCCGGCTCATGTCAGACGCAACAATCTTCATGATGCTTTCAAAATCAAAGATATGCTGCTGGAGCTGGAACGTCCGCTGGCGGTTATCGAAATTACCCTTGCCAAGGGCGAACACCGTATTGTCCGAGCGGTCAATGCGCTGTTTAACCCATTCGCGGTCAAAAGTAGCCGAAACCTGGGGCAAATAGCCCATAAAGGCGTTTACCTGACCAGCAACCCCTTCGCTAACCTGTTCTTCGGCCAGCGAGATATTCGGGTTTTCCGTCATTGCCATTTGATAAACAGCCGAAAGATCTTCCGCTCCCGCACGATCCGTAAAACCGACAGCAGAGATCCCCAGCACATACGCCGAAACGAGGATTTTCTTTTTCAACACCATGCTCTCCACAAGAATATTATGTTCTGTTCACTGTTTTTTCGGTGACAGGAATTCGATATGACAGCCAATCCCCGCGGGGATGGCCAGGTCCGGGTTCGGCAGCACAACGCGCATGCCAAAAGTTTTGCTTTTGGGTTCAACAATCTGGTCTACCAGTGAAATTTCGGCATCACGCGGGCTGATCTTCGGACCTTCAAAATGAACGATCACTTTTTCGCCCTTGTGATATTTGCCAAACTGGGCAACCGGCAGCGAAACCTCGACGTAGAGCGGGTCCAACTGCGCAATCAGCGCAACAGCCTTGCCATCAACCTGCTCCCCAACGGTCAACAGCTTTTCGATCAAAACACCGTCGATCGGGCTTTTGATCATACGATCAGCCAATTGCGCCCTGGACAGGGCCAGTTCCGCTTTCATGATATCGATGTTTTCTTTGGCGGCATCGTAATCCAGCCGCGCACTGTCGCGGTCTGTTTCCAGGGTATCAATCTCTTCCTGGGTCATCAGCTTTGCTGCGCGCAGTTTTTCGGTCCGCTTAATACGACGCTCGGCAAATTCCAGCTGACGTTTGCGCGCTGCCACATTGCTTTGTGACTGCACACGAACCTGCGCATAATTCACCTGTGCCTTTTCAACATCGGCCTGCAATTCGGCAATCAGTTCACCCTTTTTAACCCGCTGGCCGCGTTTGGCGTGCATCGCATGAATGACACCATCCACCGGGCTTGCCAGTTCCACCAGTTCACTGGCCCTTACCTGACACACATTTTGCTCCTGACCGGCAGCCGCGCCGCTGGTTTCGCCGCCCTGACGGGCATTTTCCAGCAATTGGGCAAAGGGATCAGATGTTGCAGGTATCGATGGCTTGGACGGTTCCGATGTGTCTTGCGCAAAAGCAACCGAAGCCGCGCCCCCATTAAAAAGGCACAGCGCCAAAAACCCACATGCAATATGTCGAAACGATAAAGTCAAACTTCAAACCTCTTTAGGAAGTTGCGGCGGACAACGCGGTAAACCAGAACGGCAGCGGGTTCCCAGCCCAAATCAAATCTTACATGGGCACGATCCCCGTAATTTTCAGGGGTCAATCCTTCACAACAATCAACTGTTGCGATAAAAACCGGGTTCAGCAGCTCTGGTCGTTTGTGGGTTTCGGGTTTCAGGGCAAAAGGCCCGCCACCGTCTAGCGAAAGAACCGGACTGGGCAGTTGCAGCGTGGCACTGGGCGACCATGACTTTATCGTGCCAGGGATCACATCCCCCAAATGACTGGCAAAGCGCAACTCTACACCGCGCAAATGGTCCTGGATCAAATCGCCGTCCACCGCAGGTACGGCCACCTTGATAACCGGCGTCATTCCCGGTTCCAGCACAAAGCCGGCCTCACCGCCGCGCGGCAGAAAACGTCCGATCAGGTCCTCGGCATCGCCAACTTCAAAAATGCCATCATGACTGGCCCGAATAGACAACGCCTCGATGTCTCGGGTGGTGCGAGCAAAACGTTCCTGTGCATTTATCAACCGCTGACGGGTAATCGAGGCGGCAACCTGATCCGTTGCCTTATCGGCATCAAGCTGCAATTTCAGCGCCTGGATTTCAGCATCCAGTTTGCTGCGTTCCGTTATCAGGTTGTCATTGCGCAAGGTCATCAAAAGGTCGCCCTTATAGACCTGCGCACCGCTTTTTTGATGAATTTCGCGAATAAAACCGCTGGAGCGCGCACGCACCGCAGCATCATCAGGCAACCAGACAACACCCTGCGACATGATCCGGTCTGGTATCGGCACAAAAGCCAATGCAACCAGACCGCCAGCCAGCATCAAACCACGAATGATTGATCGCCGGCGTTTGCCCTTCAGGGTCGGGCTGGTCATCAAAAAGGTACTTCCCTTGATAACGGGGGTGACAAACATGTTAAAAACGGTCCAGCCCCCCAACAAAGCCCCGACAAAAAAATACTTCTCGGCCAGATGAATCGCGATGGTCACAAGTATCATCGAGCGATAGGCAAAGGAAAATGGGGCATAAAACAGAAACCACCGCCGTTCGGAGGGCAGTGCATCAAATTCATATTCCCGATCAAGGCCGATGATGTATCGCTTGATCAGGTAACTGTAATATTTGGTCGATTTCATCGCGAGATTGGGAATCTCGATCAGATCGCACAGTAGATAATAGCTATCAAACCGCTGTAACGGATTGCCGTTAAACAGCAGCGTCGAAACCCCGCTGATAATCATGACATTATGGGCCACGGCCCGCACAATACCCGGTTCGGCAGCCACCCAGACAAACATGGCAATCGATGCCATTGTCAGTTCAACCATAATACCCGCCCCGTCCACAAAGGCGCGGTGCCATTTGCTGCGGAAGGTAATACTGGATGAGGCATCAACATAGGGCACGGGCATAAACAGCAGGAACATCAGGCCCAGTTCGCGCACATTACCACCATAATGCCGCACGACGACCGCATGGCCAAATTCGTGTACCAGCTTCAGGATCGGATACACAAACCACACGATCATAAGGTTTTCGGCACTAATAAAACGGTCGAGCCCGCCTTCGGTTAACCCGTCCCAGTGAATACCCGCCAGGACAATGGCCGACCCCAACAGCATCACAAACAGAAACGCGATAATCGGACTAAAGACCCAGCGCATTGCCGGCTCCAGATGATCAAGAGCGCGGGTCAGATCAAACAGCGGAATACGCACATAAAGCGGATTTTTAAAAGGTGCAATCTGCTTGGCGCGCCGCGCCTTAACGATACGTTGCTGCAAAACAGCCGTATTGGGAGCTTCGCCAGTGCGAATCAGTTCGAGAGATTTTAACTGATCAACGATCTGGGCAAATTCTGCGTCATCGGCGTCAATTTCGCCTTTCTTTTCCAGGTCACGGCGAATGTCTGCCAGCGGCGTGACACCATCCATCCGACGTAACAGGGCATGAGCCGCTGTTGTCAGGCGGTGATAACGGTTTGACAGGCGGTCATGGGCAATATAGGCGGCCACATTATGATAAACGTGCCGAAAAAAGGATATGTCACTGCGCACCATCGGCTTAAGGCCAGACAGCGTTTCCCAACGCGATGGCTGAACGGGTGCCATCGGCGAAGACATCAGGTCACGTCCCGCTTCTGCAGCCAGCATATCGCTCATGGCATGATCCGCCACAATTGCAGACGCGCCCAATCCCACAGCGGATGGGTATAAATCCAGAAGATCGATTTCGGCTGGGTTTCAACCTTGGCCACACCGCGCATACCCGGTTGCAAATCCTGCTGCGGGTTTAGCAGCAGGGCTTCAACATTAAAATAATTTTCGCCGTCACTTGCCTCGGAAATTGGTGAAATACGGTCAATGGTAATTTCATCCAGGCTGTTGGGGCGTGCATGCAGCAGCAAGGCCCCTTCCTGCCCGACGGAAATATAGCGAATGTCCTTTTCATTGACCTTCAGTTTCAGGCGATATTCATGAAGGGGGCTAAGCTCGAACAGAACATCGCCTTCCTTCACCGGCGAGCCGATCTTCTGTGATAAATCCCCATCAATGACATAACCGCTAAACGGGGCCTGAAGTTCGGTTCGTGCCAACTGGCTTTTCACCAGCTCCAGTTCGGAAATCGCCTGTTGCATCCGGGAACGCAAAATCCGCGCTTCCGACAGGTCGCCCTCACCGGTGGCAGCTTCAATCTTGCGCTGGCTTTCCACAATTGAACTTTGCAATTCAAAGCGATGCAGTTCCAATTCGCGGGTTTCCATGCGGCCCAGAACATCCCCCTTCTGAACCACATCACCGGCCCGTACCAGGCCTTCGGCAATAAAACCGTCAAAGGGTGCCGGCACGGCACGCTGCACCAGCCCTTGCACCTCGGTTTCGGCGCTAACGCGATAGGGCATATGAACGATCAGGCTTGCAGCAAACAGCAACACGACCAAGGCGGCAATCGCCTTGATACGGGCATGATGCAAGCCAAACACCCAGCCCATCGCCCGGTTGGCACGCCGGAAAAAACGATCCAGCGTGCTGCGCGAAGCCGCCATCTGCAGCCCAAAAGCAGGGGCGACCAAACCAGAAATAACGCCCCCAAGGGCCTGTACACGCAGGCTTTGATCCAGATTACATTCAATCTGAACAACGATGATGCCATCGGCAACATCCGGCAACACCACCGGCCAGGAGCCAACCCACGCCTTCTCGCGACCTTCAACCAGCTTGGCGTGGCTTTCGGTGGCGGTTTGCGAACTGCTGCCCGCGCCGGAAAAATAAACTGGCGCTTTCTGATAAACCGCCTCGCGCATGGCATCAACAATCAGATGCACCCGGTCGCTTTTGGCTGTTACCGATGCGGTATGAGAAGATCCAAGAATACGAACATGGCGCCCCTTGACCAGGCCAATCGTCACCCGGTTGGCAACCAGGTCATCAGCCATAACAGTGGCACAGCTTGTCGCCCCTGCTTCGATATCGGTGCAGGAAAGCAAAGCGGAACTGGCATGCTGACCATAACGCAAAGCAACGGTTTCGGCGGTATCGCGATATTGTTCCCCCCGCCAGAAACCTGCCAGCCAGGCCGCATTCCATTGCAGGCAACGCATGGCAAGGTTCAGGCGCTGGGTATCGGCGGTTGGCAAAACGACACCAACCGCACCTTTCAAATCGTCATCGACAAAAATGACGTTTGACACATAACCAGACCCCATTTCAGGGTTGGTGGTGGCAACACCACTGCGCACAACAAGACTGCGCTGGACAACCTGTGTCAGGGCCGCCCCCGGGCTATTATCGGCACCCCGATAGGCAGCGACGCGAAAATGCCTGTTGGCACCTTCGGCACTGTTAAAGGCCACGACAATTTCGCCAGGCTTTACCCCCAGAACAAGTTCCAGATTGGCCCGGCACAAATCAATCCAGCCATCGGCCAGATCCGAAAAAGACCGTGCCGATGAAAGCTTGCGCCATAATTCCGGGGAGATAAACCCCGACGCATCGCCCAGTGGCGGATTACCGGGAATAGTGTTCAAAACGCCCCCAATTCCCGATAATCAGTCCCACGCAAGTCATCTCCATTCCCCTCAAAACAGAGCCGTCAGACAAACACGACCTTAATCGAGTTTGCCATAAACGCGTTCGTATTCACCCAGCGTGTGATCCAGGATCTTTTTAAGACGTTTGGCGGCAAACGGGCTCATGATGATCCGATCGCTCAATTGAACACGCACGTCACCCTGTGCGCTGCTCCAGACCTGACTGGTGCCAAACAGGAACATGACCTCCTCGCGCGTGCTGGCAACGTTCGATACGTTGGCATAGGTGCTGCGCATGTTGGAATCATCCCAGTTGATTTTGCGCTGGTCTGCATCCGTCGCGACACCCGATTGCGGTTTGGTATTTTCGGTCATTCTTTGTAAATCCTTATATTCACTCATAAATTCACGTTATAGGCATAAGTTTCAGGCTTATGCAGCCCTGGAAGCCTGTGTTTCTTCCAGCACCGGCTGGTTCATACCCTGTGCCAATTCTGGCACAAAAATCGGCGCCCCGTCTGCTGCAGCATCGTTCACCCACAGGCCGGAGTCAGCATCGAACACCAGCGAAATACCACCAGACGGTGCCAAAGCCGCAAAATCGACATAACGACCATTTTCATCAAGCCAGAGGAAAGCACCATCCTGCGGTTGCGCATCCTGACCGGAAGAAGAAGAATCACCGTCAGATTGTGGTGCATCACCACCCGGAGCACCTACCGGTGCACCTTCCGGTGCCGCTGCACCTGCTGCTGTTCCATTATTTGATGCCGGTGCCGCCGAATTTCCAGTCCCTTGCGGTGCAGAACCGGTATCCGGGCCCGTTGCCGACTGATCATTAACACCCGCTGGCGTGCTGATCTGACCACCGAACGATACAGAAGGCGTACCGCCGCCCGCTTGCCCGTCCGACGCATGCCGAACCGGTTCAAGCAAGGTTGCACCCTCGATGAATTCGGCAATGGTGTTATCCACAACACTGCTGGTCCGCTGCGGAATCATCACTTGCGGGATCATCGCCGTATCAAACGTGCCGCGCGCATTAAGATTAATGGTCTGCGAAGCTCCCGTTGATCCCTGAGTCACGCCGCCAAAACCGGAGCCGGAAGACTGTGTCGTCGAAGACGGCTCGTTGTTACGCAACACGGAAGGATCAGTAGACGGCACATCCTTTGCGAAATAAGCAGCCTGCGGCTGCAAGATAGGATCGCCCTGGAAAGCCGGGAATTCGGTTTTGGAATTCCGTTTTTCATCAATACGGAATTCGCCGTTTTCGATCTGAACCAGGTCGAGTTTCTTGTCGGCAACGATAAAGTTTGGCTGTTCCCCACCCAGGATGAAGTCAACGCCTGAACCGGAATCAAGGGTGTCATGACGACCGGTAAAGGATTCCGTTGAACGTGCCATCCGCGGCAGGCTGTCGTGATATTCCTTGCCAGGTTCACGCGGAACGAAGCCATAATACACTTCGCCTTCGTCCCCGATCAGGATATCGTCATTGGCACCACCAAAAAGATCATCTTCAAAGGCACCGCCAAGCAATTCATCGTTACCTGCATTACCAAAGAGCGTATCATTGCCGTTATTTTCGGCAAGAAGTTCCTTGGTATGAATTTCAAGACGGTCCGTGGTGTCTCGGTAAGTGGCCCCACCCTGGTCGCCAATAATGGCATCATTGCCGTCATTGCCTTCCATATAATCGTCAAACGAACCACCAATGATGATGTCATTGCCTGCATTGCCGAAGATGCTGTCGTCACCCCCAACAGCCTGGTTCCGGGTTTCAAGGGTGAAATGCGTCCCCAAATCCCAGTCTTTCTTTTCAGCAATCACAAAGATTGGCGAATCATCAAGCTTGAGATATCCGGCATCCCCCAGGATGACGTCATTATCAGCACCGGCAAAAATGGTATCACCAGCCTGGCCGCCAAAGATCACGTCATTTCCAGCACCGGCAGAAATGGTATCGGCACCGCCAATACTTTCTTCGANCCGCCCGCTTGCCCGTCCGACGCATGCCGAACCGGTTCAAGCAAGGTTGCACCCTCGATGAATTCGGCAATGGTGTTATCCACAACACTGCTGGTCCGCTGCGGAATCATCACTTGCGGGATCATCGCCGTATCAAACGTGCCGCGCGCATTAAGATTAATGGTCTGCGAAGCTCCCGTTGATCCCTGAGTCACGCCGCCAAAACCGGAGCCGGAAGACTGTGTCGTCGAAGACGGCTCGTTGTTACGCAACACGGAAGGATCAGTAGACGGCACATCCTTTGCGAAATAAGCAGCCTGCGGCTGCAAGATAGGATCGCCCTGGAAAGCCGGGAATTCGGTTTTGGAATTCCGTTTTTCATCAATACGGAATTCGCCGTTTTCGATCTGAACCAGGTCGAGTTTCTTGTCGGCAACGATAAAGTTTGGCTGTTCCCCACCCAGGATGAAGTCAACGCCTGAACCGGAATCAAGGGTGTCATGACGACCGGTAAAGGATTCCGTTGAACGTGCCATCCGCGGCAGGCTGTCGTGATATTCCTTGCCAGGTTCACGCGGAACGAAGCCATAATACACTTCGCCTTCGTCCCCGATCAGGATATCGTCATTGGCACCACCAAAAAGATCATCTTCAAAGGCACCGCCAAGCAATTCATCGTTACCTGCATTACCAAAGAGCGTATCATTGCCGTTATTTTCGGCAAGAAGTTCCTTGGTATGAATTTCAAGACGGTCCGTGGTGTCTCGGTAAGTGGCCCCACCCTGGTCGCCAATAATGGCATCATTGCCGTCATTGCCTTCCATATAATCGTCAAACGAACCACCAATGATGATGTCATTGCCTGCATTGCCGAAGATGCTGTCGTCACCCCCAACAGCCTGGTTCCGGGTTTCAAGGGTGAAATGCGTCCCCAAATCCCAGTCTTTCTTTTCAGCAATCACAAAGATTGGCGAATCATCAAGCTTGAGATATCCGGCATCCCCCAGGATGACGTCATTATCAGCACCGGCAAAAATGGTATCACCAGCCTGGCCGCCAAAGATCACGTCATTTCCAGCACCGGCAGAAATGGTATCGGCACCGCCAATACTTTCTTCGACCGTTTCAAACAGAACCAGCGTTCCGTCCGCCTTGCGGGTTAGTTCAGCCAAGTCACCAGAGATATAATCCGCGCCGCTACCGGTTGTGATGGTATCAGCACCCGATCCACCAATAACAACATTATTGCCATTTCCGGCATTGATTTCGTCATCAGCGGCGGTATCCAGATTACCATTCCGGCCTTTAACGTCTGCGCCATCACTGCCCTTCGGCACGATAATGCCCAGGTCGCCCAAAATGGTGTCATCACCATTACCACTGGTGATTTTATCCTTGCCGATACCGCCAAGAATAAAGTCAGTTCCGGCACCCGCACCGGTTGTGATGGTATCATCGCCACTAATGGTTTCTTCAACCGTTTCAAAGCTGATCAGATTACCATCGGCATCCTGTTTCAGTTCGGCAAGGTCGCCAGAGATATAGTTGGTGAAACCAGCTCCACTGGTTGACCCTGTACCAATGGTGATGGTGTCACCACCAGAACCACCCAGAACGATCTTATTCCCGTCATCGGCTGTAATGGTGTCTTTGTTGGTCGTGCCATTCAGAATGATATCGCCATTCCGGGCAGTAACTTCCAACCCGGCACTGCCAACACGCAGGATTTTTCCAAGGTCACCCAGAATGGTGTCGTTACCATTATGGCTCGAAATGGTGTCATCACCGGTACCACCAAGGATGAAATCATTCCCGGTAGATGCGCCCGTCGTGATGGTGTCGTTGCCACCAATGCTCTCTTCAACTGTTTCAAAGCTGATCAGGTTGCCATTGGCATCGCGTTTCAGTTCGGCAAGATCGCCCGAAATATAGTTGGTGAAACCGGCACCGTTGGTCGCACCGGTACCAATCGTGATGGTGTCATCACCAGAACCACCCAGAACAACCTTGTTCCCGTCTGCCGCACGAATGGTGTCATCGTTAACCAACCCGATATTACCATTGCGAGCAATAACATCCGGTCCGGCATTCCCTACCGGAATGATGATACCAAGATCACCGAGAATAATATCGGTACCGTTCGAGGTATCAATGGTATCCGCCCCAATACCGCCCAGAATGAAATCATCGCCGGTAGATGCACCCGTCGTGATGGTGTCATTGCCACCAACATTTTCTTCAACCGTTTCAAAGCTGACCAGGTTGCCATTGGCATCCTGTTTCAGTTCGGCAAGGTCGCCAGAGATATAGTTGGTGAAACCAGCTCCACTGGTCGCACCGGTACCAATCGTGATGCTGTCACCACCAGAACCACCCAAAACGATCTTATTCCCGTCATCGGCTGTAATGGTGTCTTTGTTGGTTGTGCCACTCAGAACGATGTCACCATTCCGGGCAGTAACTTCCAACCCGGCACTGCCAACACGCAGGATTTTTCCAAGGTCACCCAGAATGGTGTCATTACCATTGTGGCTTGAAATGGTGTCATCACCGGTACCACCAAGAATGAAATCATTCCCGGTAGATGCGCCCGTCGTGATGGTGTCGTTGCCTCCAATGCTCTCTTCAACCGTTTCAAAGCTGACCAGGTTGCCATTGGCATCCTGTTTCAGTTCGGCAAGGTCGCCAGAGATATAGTTGGTGAAACCAGCTCCACTGGTCGCACCGGTACCAATCGTGATGCTGTCACCACCAGAACCACCCAGAACGATCTTATTCCCGTCATCGGCTGTAATGGTGTCTTTGTTGGTTGTGCCACTCAGAACGATGTCACCATTCCGGGCAGTGACTTCCAACCCGGCCACGCCAACACGCAGGATTTTTCCAAGGTCACCCAGAATGGTGTCATTACCATTGTGGCTTGAAATGGTGTCGTCACCGGTACCACCTAGGATGAAATCATTCCCGGTAGATGCGCCCGTCGTGATGGTGTCATTGCCACCAAAAGTTTCGTCAACCGTTTCAAAGCTGATCAGGTTGCCATCGACATCCCGTTTCAGTTCGGCAAGATCGCCAGAGATATAGTTGGTAAAGCCCGCACCATTGGTCGCGCCGGTACCAATCGTGATGGTGTCATCACCAGAGCCACCCAGAACAACCTTGTTCCCGTCACCCGCGCTGATGATATCCCTGTTCGTCGTGCCAAGGCTGCCATTGCGAGCAATTACGTCCGGTCCGACACTCCCCATCGGAATGACAATGCCAAGATCGCCGAGGATGATGTCGTTACCATCACCTGCGGTAATGGAATCATTACCAACCCCCCCGAGGATCACATCATTGCCAGCACCGGTTTCAATGATGTCATTGCCGCCCAGGGCTTCCTCAAGCGTTTCGAACTTCAGCACCGGATCAGCGGCAAGCTCGGTTAACGGATCATCAGAACCTTCGGCCACTGTATAAACGCTGCGCGTCACAGCGGCATTATCACCGGCAACATAATTGTTGCCTTCACCGCCATTGATGGTGTCATTGCCGCCGCCGCCAATCAGGAAGTCATTGCCTGCATTGCCAAAAATGGTGTCATTGCCGCCATTAGCAGCATTACGGGCAACAATATCGGCATCCGTACCATTTGCCGTGGTGACATAACCCAGATCACCGAGGATGACATCAATACCGTCTTCACCCGTCAGGGTATCCGCGCCCGTACCGCCGATAATCACATCATTGTCGGCACGGCCATTGATAATATCGTTGCCGCCAATATTCTCGTTGGTGGTTTCCGCCCGCAAAATACGGGCCACCTTGTCGCGCGAAACCGTCCCGATATCGCCCAACAGGGTATCGTTGCCGTCGCCACCATCAATGGTGTCGTTGCCACCGCCACCAATGACGATATCATAACCGCTATCCGCATTGATCAGATCATTACCACTGTTGCTGCCGTCACGCCCGGTAACGGTCGCACCAAGGCCTGTTGACGGTTCGATCTTGCCGTAATCGCCAAGAATAATGTCCGAGCCCGTTCCGCCGGTGATGACATCACCACTAACATTGGTGCCCTCGGCAATGCCAGTTCCACCGCCGCCCAACAGCATGTCAGTACCCGACCCGCCATCGATAATGTCGGAAGATCCCTGACCTTCATCAACGGTTTCGACGGAAATCACGTCAAGGATGGTATTGGGCTGGCTGCGCAACAGGCTGATACTGTCACCACCGACAACATCGCGACCTACTTCGCCATACAGTTTGTCAGAACCCAGACCGCCAATCAGGATGTCGTTACCGCTACCACCCTTGATATTGTCTTTACCCGATGCCCGGTTATCGCCCTTGACCAAATACTGGCCCGACATTGTTGCACCAGCAGCACCTTGAACCAATCCTGTATCGCCGAGCAGAACATCATTGTGGTTGCCACCATCAATAATGTCGTCACCGATACCGCCAAAGATGATGTCTTCGTTGTCACCACCCAGCAAGGTATCGTTACCACCAACCGACGCTGCAACATTAGTATTGGCTTCAATCAGCATACCATTATCGGCAAAGGTGATGGTGCCGGTATCGCCAAACATGATGTCATTGCCGTCACCACCAGTGACCAGGTCGGCACCAGCACCACCAAACATATAGTCGGCGCCGCCATCACCATACAGGGTATCATTCCCACCTTCAGACGAGGAGGCTTCAAGCGTCAATCTGTCGTCCGATACTGTGGCTTTATCGCCAAACATAATGTCGGAGCCATCGCCACCGTAAAGCTTATCGTCTCCCAGACCGCCGATAATCAGGTCTAGCCCACGCTCACCGAACAGGGTGTCGTTGCCATCCTCACCGAAGATATCATCATTGCCTGACCCACCATAAATGATGTCGTCCCCGGTACCGCCATGAATAATGTCGTTGCCGCTTCCGGCTTCAACATAATCATTCCCGGCGCCAGCATAGATCGTATCATTGCCAACATCGCCAAAGATGCTGTCATTACCGGAGCCACCATAAACGGTGTCATCGCCCTTGCCCGCACGAATAACGGCATTGCCCGTGCTCATGGTACCGCCTGAAATGCCGTTACCATCAAGACGGATTACATCGTTCCCTGCCCCGCCATCGAGCACCATATTGGAGGCAATACCGCTCAGGATAATCTGGTCATTGCCCGCCCCGCCAAATGCGGCAACGGATTTAACGTGACTGAAGGTCTGAACAACATTGTTAAACAGCGTGGAGCGAACCTCGATCGTTTCATCGCCAGCTGTGCCACCTACATGCTTGATGTAGAAGGTTTCATCACCGTCTTCAGTATTCTGAACCAGACGATCCCCGGCATGCGTACCCATATTGATGGTCAGCGTGCCATTATCAAGGTTCGCCAGAACCGGTTCGTTTGGCGGATTCAAATCCCAACTAAAGAGGGTTGCCTTAAACAGGGTTTTGTCGATTTCAAATAGCGTTTTGTTGGTGAAAAGGAGGTGAAGCGTCACATCACCAATAGCAGCGACACGGACATAAAGTTCGCCATGAATATCAAATAGATACTCAGGAGAAATACTCATCAGACCGAGGAATTCGGATGGGCGCAGCTTACCATCACCATTCGGATCGTTGATATCGAAATTGATTTGCGTACCAAGTGCCAGCTTCAAGCCACCAGAGGCAGACACAATCCCGGCATTGATTTTGACACTGGCCGAGCCAAATATTTCGCCAACCAGAACAATTTCCGGTATATCCTTACTGCCTTGATGCAGGTCGGAAATATAGAATCCGTCAAACACGGAGATCGGATCGCCACTTTCAATGAACTCAACCAGACCATGCAAGTCATACCCGCCTGCAAGATCAAAGGTTATTTTCAATGAAGCACCAATTCCGACTTCAAGATTCAAATATGGCGGATAAAGCGGATATTCTTTACTTTTCTCCCACTCAAAATCAACGTCGAACTTCGGCAGATCAAAGTGGAACAGCTCCACATTGTCGGTCTGACCGGTTAAGAATTTAAGGGCTAGTTTGGTATCTGACAAAACGGGAAGTGAGAAGACATTGATCCATGTTTCTTTCGTCAGATCATCAAGCAACCCGCCAGAAATACCCATTTCGGTTTTAAGAGAATCAATGTTGGCAAAGGCGTAGTGATCATAATCAATTTCATCAAGAAGATTGATGCTGCCAACACCATTCGGGTTTTTCAGAACCGTATCACCATCATAGCTATATGAGCCATAGTTGGCGAAACTGATTGATGAGGCCGCGCCCGTCTTGAACGCCTTCACCTGCGCAATCAGGTCAATAATATTATCAAGTGTATTGATAAAGTTGAAAGCGTTATCGTTTACCGCACCCACACTTCGGGCCATGTCCAAAATCGACAGACTGCCAAGAATCTGCGAGATACCTGGTATCGGCGAAGTGAGGAATTCGATCAGCGGACGGATCGGATCCAGCATTGAATCGATGGTTTCAAAAATAGGCAACAGGGTATCGGTAATAATCTTTGCCAGATTAATTGATACATTAAGATATTCCAGCGTGTCATAATCAATATCTGCCGCCGTTCCATCACCAAATTTCTGATGATCGAAATCAAAACCGACATGCAGATCATGCGACAATTCCGGCAGACCAGCACCAAGCGCAGAATCGGTCGCCAAAGTGCGAAGATGAAAATCAAGATGGCCACTTGCATCTATCGTGGATGCAAACAGATGATTTACCGTGCGAACTTCTGAAAATGTCAGACGTCCATCATGGCTGCGGTTATTTTCAACGATATCATTAGCACTGACACTGCCCTGATCCGGGTTAATGTCGAAAGTAACCGTCCCGGAGAAAGCGGACCCATTATTCGTGATTTCGGAATTCAGGATGCCTTGCTGGCCCTTGGCATTCAGATCACTGAAATCCAGATTGAAAGTTACCACGAGTTCGTCAATGGCTCCGGTTTCAACAAAGAAACCCTGAGAGGCATTCACACCAAAGTCAAAATCGAAATCCATGCCAAGTTCAAGATTGACCTTGCCGCTTGAAACATCCAGTCCAAGCCCTGCGATCCCCAGATCCTGGGAGAGATTTACGTCCTGATCATAGAAATCCCAGTGAATATCAGCCGAAAAACGGACTTCATCAAGGTCCTGATCATAAACGGCAATGACATCGACATCCTTGTTGTGGTCCGCCCCATCAACAGCGCCAATCTGCTTGAGAACCGCTTCAAGAGCATGTTCAACAACAGTGTTGGTTGGCACCAAAACACCAGGATTGTCATCCTGGAAATCCTGGATGGATTCCGTGATCGAATCAATCAGACCCTGATGTAGATCCTGGAAATATTCCGCGGTTACGCCAAGTGCATCGCCAATAAAGGGTAGATCCAGCTCAAGCAGCCGGTTTTCAATCTGACCTTCAAGCTGGCTAAGAAAATAATCCAAACCATTTAACAGCAAACCCGGATTATTAAGGATGCTACCGGCATCCAGGCTATCGCCCAGATCGGCACTGGTCACTTTGACCACTTTGCCATCACCGAAATAATCGCTGGCCTGAACACCAACACCGGGATTGAAGTTCACACCGCCAATGCTCAGCGGCAGGTCTGCCTTAACAGCGACATTCGAGGCAACATTGGCAATATCGGCAATGTTGTTGGTGCTGATTTCGTTAAAATACAAACGGTCATCATTCGCCGACCCGTTATATTCATCATTCAGGGTCAAATCGAATGTTGCAGGACCAGAAACCCCAAAACCCGACTGCCCGGCAACCGCACTGCCGGCCAGGCTGCCCAGTGCCACCGAACCACCGGTGATTTTACCGGTCGCAG
The DNA here is from genome assembly GCF_001907695.1 of Thalassospira sp. TSL5-1. Lineage (NCBI taxonomy): Bacteria > Pseudomonadati > Pseudomonadota > Alphaproteobacteria > Rhodospirillales > Thalassospiraceae > Thalassospira > Thalassospira sp. TSL5-1. Next base: position 114,307 of record NZ_KV880642.1, on the reverse strand, counting down.
CACCAAAGTTGGTATTGAAGTTCAAATCATTCGCAGAAACCGAAAGGTCAAAGTGAACTTTGCTGTTCTGGGTATCAATGAAGAAACGATCATTATTGCTATCGGCATAAAGCTTGCCGCCGGTAAGAACACCGTCAACAATATTTGTTGAGGCAGAAGCAATCCCCAGGTCTTCGGCTGCTGTCGAACCGTTGATCGATTTGACAACCAGCCCCGGCTCGGCACTGGTCGAAGCGACGTCGGAAACCTGTAAGGTGGCGCTGCCACCCAAAAGGTCAGTATCCGCGCTTAGCGAAAGGTTTTGTCCACTGACCGAAACGGTAATCAGACTGCCAAGGGAGGCATAATCCGGCACGGAATTCGCGATACCATTCACATTCGCGGTCGCCATGAAGGCTTTGCCAAGCGCACTTTGCAACGCAGCCTCGAAATCGCTGGCAGTACGATTTTCGTCAGCATCCAGATGGACGGTTACAGATGCGGCCCCATTGACGGAAATGGCAAAATCAAAGGCGGCTTTGGGGTTAAATCCATCGCCAAAGGTACCGGAAATCACACTGCCACTGGCTGCATTATCCAGTCCCAGATCATCCAGCCCGGACGGAATTGAGGTCGTATCTGCCGTAGTCAGATCGGTAAAAACAAGGCTGCCATTTTCATCGATGCCGATTGTTAATTCAGAACTGTCAATCCCGGCAGTTGTAGCTGCCTGCTGAATACCGGCAACAATATCAGAAACTGTTGCGCCACTGGTAATCAGAGCATCAAGGTCAACTTCAAAGCTTTCACCATTGGCCAGTTTGATCGACAGGTCGGTTTTATTGGACGTATTGGTACCTATGCCCTGCCCGCCATTCAGGTTGCCAATTGCCGTGCTGCCCGATGCAGGAGTGCTGTTTTCAGGCTGGCTAAGACGGAAACCAAGCGTGAGCCCAACGGTTGCAGCCGCTGTAACATCGACAAGGCCGGTACCGTTAACATCAACAATATTTTCAAGGCCGCCCAGAAGATCCTTTACCCCCTGGTCGTTGGCCTGATCCGCCAGATCGCCAATTGCCAGATTAAGCGATTGCTTGCTGCTAAGGCTGGTCGGCGAATAATTGATGTCAATCATCAGGGCCGACTGGTCCTGGTTCAAATGAACATCAATGGCCGAGCTGTTGACATCCATACCAAAGGCGGTCTTAAGCGCGGCTTCAAGATCACCCAGACCAGAAGACGGATTGTTTTTGAAAGCCAAAAGTTTGGACTGGATATCGGCGGCAAAATCCAGAAGACCGGTGGCGCTCATGCCCAGAAGCGGTAAATCTGCTGCCAGGTCAGAGCCCGCATATTTGCCACTGATATATTGCAGCGCATTTTGAAGTGCTGCGACAATGCTATTAACGTCTAGGTCCGTCAGGGCCGAAACATTTTCATTGTCCAAACCACCCAGATCAACGGTCGGTGTCAGGTTCTTCAAATCGCTAATGGAATCCAACTGATCCATCGTGATCGAAATATTACCAACGGTGAGATTATCAAGAACATCACCGGCAACATCGACATTCGACAATGTCAGTTGTGCATAAGGCTGTTCCCCATTACCGGAACTGAAATGCACATCAGAGACAGCGGCGCTGGAATCACTGTTAATGATATCATGGGCCGTAATTGCCCTGACTTCACTGCTTTTCGAATCAGTGAAGCTATTATGGACCGAAACAACGGCATTTAGCGAAACAGACCCCGTACCGTTCGCGGTAAAATCAATCAATCCAACACGGCCGGTGGCATCAAGGTTGGTAATCGACATATCAATATGAACGGCGGCGTTCAGATCCTGAAGACCAAGATGCTGTGAATAGGTATCCCCGTGCAAAGCGATGCTGGTAATGCGACCAACGGATTCAGACAAATTGGCCTTGTTACTGCCTTCAATGCCGAGGTTAAAACCAACCAGAGAACCATTGATCGACGTTACGGTCAGATCAACAGCTTCCATCCGCAATGAAGAATTGATCAGATTGCGTTCGCTGATCTTTTTGGTATCGGTACTAATGACATTCGTGATCGTTGTCGCAACTTCAAGGACAGCTTTTCCATCCGAAGTTCCGGCACTAACATGAACGATGTCACTGTAATGCTTCGACGCAACACCAAGGATATCTTCTGGCACGTCAATTGACTGCAACGCAGCATTAACTGCGTTGGCAAAGTCCTGAGCCGTTGTACGGCCTGAATCAGCCGCGATATTGACAATCACGGGCGAGAACTTACCAACCTTCAAAATGAAGGAGGTTGCGGCACCAAAATCTGCATTATCAGCAATCACACCAGTCAATACGGCAGACGGGTTGCTGTCGGTTGTGTCAGTAAAGGCGTTTTCACCAAGATGCAGACCCACAGCACCAGCATTTCCGCTGGTGCTACTGGAGGCATCCTCGATGGTGATTCTGAAGGTATCTTTATCGAACGAAACATGAAGATCGCTATCAAGACCATTCAGATGGCTGACAAGCTCGTCAACGGTCCAATTTTCGTCAACATCAACCGCATATTGCGTACCATCACGCATGGTGATCTGAAGATCTTCAACGCCGTCCTGGCCGGTTGTGTTCGCAGTATTGGTCGTAACAACACCATTTCCGCCAAACAGTTCGGAAAGTTTGGGTGTTGAAATGCTCCAGTCAACGTCGTTGCCCAGAGCGTGCATATCGATCAAAAGCGTTGCCGAAACCCCGAGTACCGACTTGACAGAAATGTCACCCGAACCGGTAAGACTATCAAGCGCGCCCGTTGCGCTGCCCGCATTAAAATTCACATCGCCGCTATAGGTCTGGCTATCGGCATACGCGATATCCATTGCGAGCGAACCGTTAACAAAGCGCAGATTCAGCGCATCAATCATTTGTTCGGCAGAGCCAGTGAACCCTAAAAGTTCGCCAGCCTGCTGGGAAAACTCGACGATATTGGTAAAGGAGGTTTTACCTGCCAAGCTGCCAATTTCAATTTTAACGGGCTTGTTATCGCTATTCTTGGACGCGGTAAAAACAAGTTTACCATTTTGCTGACTGACACTGACACGGTCTTTAGCCGTCGTCGTCGCAAGCGCCGCACTGATCGCGGTTACAAGATCATCCAGGCTGTCAATCGGTTGTTCCCCGCCATCTTCGTTTGGCGTTGTATCCACCTTGTCGATATTAAGATTAATATCCTGACCATCCAGGGTCAGGACAAAGGTCAGGCCGGATTCAGGGAAAGGATGCTCGCCCAGATCAATTACGTCACTGACAAGGTCAACACTGGAATTGGCATCGCTTGCAGTCGCGCTCTGATGTTCGTCAAAGCCCAGCACACCAACTTCGGAGCTAAGCTGGGCAATGATATTTTCCATTTTGGCAGCAAGATCAACCGCTTCACCAATGGTAAGACCATCGGTAAAAGGCAAACTGGCATCCAGGGTATCGCCCTGGTCAATGCTGTCAACGGCACTGACAAAATTGTTCATGATGGCAAGGAAATCCTTGGCATCAAAATTGGACAGAAGTTGCAGTTCCGTGTTCATCGAAACATTGACTTCCGCCCCCAGATCAACAACCTCGCCGGTAAGAGTTATGTCCGGGCTCGAACCCGCGCTAATACCAGAAATCCCGGCTGCCGGGCCCTCGAGAGTCAACGGCAAACTGGCAAGAACAGTCGTAGCAGTACCGTTATTGGCGGCACTGACTGTCACATAATTGGTCAGATTGGAAATTGACGACAGCTCGGACGTCGATTTGTTATCGAGCTTGTCACCATCAACCACATTTAGGGTAACGGAGTATTTGATACCGCCATCAGAGGAATCATTGGCCGTACCGGCGACCTTAAAGGGCACAATACCCAATGTCAGGGTATGACCGGTCAAATCCTGGTCAACCGTGCTGTTCAAGCTGAGGCTGTTAAGACTGAAGGTAACGGCAGAGCTTTCGCTTGCTGCGCTCTGATCGACCGTAAGGGTAAAACCAATATCAAAGGTCAAATTCATGTGGCCTTTGGTATCAAGCGAGACGTTGTAATCATGTACGGGGTCGTCAGCACCGATGGTAAAGTCGCGATCAATTGCCTGCGACATAACGACTTTATAGACGTCTTTGCCATCTACCTCGGAATGATCAATCGTTAACGAGCTGTCATCGGCATTGTAATAGCCGGACTTCTCAAAAAAGGCCTTCCAATCCGTTTGCAAATTGGAAAGATCGCCATCTTCGCTATTCGCAATCGCTGCAGCGATGTTATCTAAGGGGTCCACCAAATTCTGGTGAAAGATGTCGCTAATATCGGCAATGGCCCCGGCACCAGAAGAAGCCTCCGTCCCCACCACCATTGGCAACGGATCGGCAAACAGATCATGACCTTCGAGATTATCGAGCAGGTTTTCAACCTGGGTCAGTGCCGCGCTGATATCATCGGTATATTTTGTTTCCAAAGGATCTGCCGACAAAAGAACACGCGGTTCAATCGGCTCCACATGCAGACGCCGGGTCACACGGATGGGTGCGGCCAGCAACGCTGCATGGCTGACCTTTGCATCGCGGTCGTGTTTACGCTTGCCCGAAACCCAATTACGAATTGTCCGCATCGAATGACGCCTTTTCTCGAATGTCACTGAGATCCCCACGTCCGCACCCCAAATGCAGACACAACTATACCATAGTGGTAACTACAAAAATTTATACAATAAACAAAGAGCAAACTGGACTCGAAAATTCTGACAAATACTGACAGAATTTATTTTCCCGACCCGCAGGCAGCTTCTCCGGCCCCGTGATAAAAAACAACTCAGCACATTGAAAAATATTATCTTTTTTTACAAAAAATCTTTTGAATCATTGCCTTATCAAGACCGATGGTCACAACAGAGACCAAGCATCGCCCCACACACCATTGGGTATAGTATTAAGCCCTTAAAAATATAGACCTTTGGCAAAATCAGCCCTCTGTCGAACTGCTATCATGGGTTGCAATTCACTACATGACGACAAAAAAGGCGGGCACGATTTTTCGTGCCCGCCAGATACATACCGAATAAAGATAAGGGTCAGTCGCGAACGACAAGTACCGAACAGGTGGCATGGCGCACAACGCGTGCGGCATTTGGCCCCAAAAGATAGTCTTTCAGTTCCGGTCGATGTGCCCCCATGACGATCAGGTCACAATTGGTTTTTTTGGCGATTTGCAAAATCACCTCATAAACCGTGCCCTGGCCCACAATGTGCTGCACCTTGATTTCCGCCGGGACATTTGCGGCGACAAATTCGTGCAGCCGTTCATTATAGGCTTCGAGAACTTTTTTCTCGTATCCCTTGGGGAAAAACTGCCCGACCATCGACATGCCAACCGTTGGCACAACGGTTAATACATGCAGACGCGCCCCTTCCTGGCGGGCCTCGCGAATGGCCGCAGGCAAGGCCTTTTTCCATGACGAATCATGGTCAAGATCGACGGTAACAAGGATATCCTTATACATCTTCAGCCCTCCTTGACGGGTGCACGGGTGCCATCAGGATGGCGATGACGGCGGCGCTGGAGGAAGATGATCAAGCCCAGCAACAGGAATGCAGGAGCAAAGAACACTTCCTTGGGCATCCGTTCGGCCTCCAGTTTAATGGCGGTGATTTCATAATCAAAATCAATCCCTACCTTTTCGGCCGGGCCGCCAAAAACCACGTCATCCACATAAATGCGGCCATCTTCGTTACGCACCGCAATCCCGGCATTATACAGGCGGTCTTCGCCCGATGCCTTTGGTCCCAGCGGCAACATGACCGATTTTTTAACCTCATCGCCTTCCAGGCTGGTGCCCTCCACGTCAATACGCAAATTGGTATTGGCTGGCAGGGTCGCGACCTTTTCAACGATTTCGGCCGGGTTGACGTTGTTAAACGGCGGTTCGATCAAATCAAGCCAGAACCCGGGGCGGAAAAGCGTAAAGGCAATCAGAAGCAATGCCGCACTTTCCCACAGGCGCGAACGGGTAAAGAAATATCCCATTGTCGCCGCCGCAAAGACCAGCATGGCGATAATCGCCACCACAATCACCCATATCGCCTCGAACACATGATCAATCCCGATCATCAAAAGCTGGGTATTGAACAGGAACAGGAATGGCAAAACCGCGGTGCGCATGCTGTAGAAAAACGCAACAAAACCGGTTTTCATCGGGTCCGCGCCCGATATGGCGGCGGCCGCAAAGGATGCCAGCCCCACCGGCGGTGTCACATCGGCCATGATACCGAAATAGAACACGAACAGATGCACCGCAATCAACGGGACGATCAGGCCATTCTGTGCGCCAAGCTCCACAATCACCGGGGCCATCAGGCTGGAAACCACGATGTAGTTTGCCGTGGTTGGCAGGCCCATGCCCAGGATCAGGCTGATAATGGCGGTCATGATCAAAATCAGCATCAGGTTGCCACCCGAAATGATTTCGACAAATTCAACCATCACCTGGCCAATGCCGGTAAGTGAAACCGTACCAACAATAATGCCGGCTGCGGCGGTCGCAACACCAATGCCGATCATATTGCGCGCACCGGTGGCAAAACCGTCAATAACGTCAATCACCCCGGTGCGAAACAACGACATAGAATCCGGCTGTTTGCGGAAAAAGGCCTTAACCGGCTTTTGCGTCAGCATGATGAAAATCATCAGAACCGTCGCCCAAAAGGCCGACAGACCGGGTGATTTCAGCTCGATCATCAAAAACCAGACCAAGACAACCACCGGCAGCAAATAATGCAAACCGGCCTTTGCCGTTTCACCCAAAGCAGGCAATTCAACAACCGGCTGGTTGGGATCATCCATTTCCAGATCGGGATATTTCGAGGCGTAATAAAGACCTGCGAAATAAATCACCGCGCATTCAACCGATACAATCCAGCCAACAGCATCACCAAACAGGCGTTGCTGCCATTCCAGGGCGTAATAGACAACCCCGGAGAGGATCACCAGCGAGCACACGAAGATCAACGAACGCAACAGCGTGCGCTTCATATTCGGCTCGTCGCGACGCGGCAGGCCCTGCATATTAGCCTTAAGGGCCTCAAGATGCACGATATAGATCAGCGCAAGATAGGAAATGGTCGCGGGCAAAAAGGCGTGCTTGATGACTTCGGGATAGGGAATACCAACATATTCCACCATCAGAAAGGCAGCAGCCCCCATCACCGGCGGCATGATCTGACCATTAACCGAGGATGCGACTTCAACCGCCCCGGCCTTTTCCCCTGGAAAACCAACCCGTTTCATTAGCGGGATGGTAAAGGTCCCGGTCGTGACCACGTTCGCGATGGAGGAGCCGGAAATAAGCCCGGTCATGGCCGATGACAGCACCGCTGCCTTTGCCGGACCGCCGCGCATATGCCCCAGGGCGGCAAAGGCCACCTTGATGAAATAGTTACCCGCCCCGGCCTTATCGAGCAGGGAGCCAAACAGCACAAATAAAAACACAAAGCTGGTCGAAACGCCAAGCGCGATCCCAAACACGCCTTCAGTTGTAAGCCATTGGTGCGACATAGCCTTGGAAAAACTTGCCCCGCGCCATTGCAGCACATCGGGCACCCAGGCCGCATTGCCGAAAAAGACATAGGCCAAAAACACCAGCGCCACACACATCAGCGGCGGGCCAAGGGCACGGCGGGTCGCCTCAAGCAACATGACCAGGCCAACACCGGCAACAACCAGATCCATCGTGGTCGGCAAGCCCGGACGACTGGAAAGCTCGACATAGGCGATATAGATGTAAGCCGCGCAATACGCACCCACCAATGCCTGAACCCAATCCTGGACCGGAATATAGGTTCGGGGCGAACTTTTAAACGCCGGATAGGCCATAAAGGCCAAAAACACGGCAAAAGCAAGATGGATGGAACGGGCTTCGGTCGAGTTGAAAACGCCGAAATGAAAAATGTAGGGCAAGGGCGATGCCAGCCAAAGCTGAAACACCGACCACGCCACGGCCACAAAAAGCAGAATTCGGGCAGTTATACCGCCAGGCTGTCGCGCGCCAGTATCGGATTCAGCAATCAGGTCCTGGAGGTCCCGATCATTGCCTTCCGTCGCACGTTGTTCGTTTGTCATGCTAGTTCCCCGGTCAAAACGGTTTTACCGTTTAGTTTCACCCAGAACCTGATTGATCCCCGCCAGGAAAGGCCAGGGATCATTTACGGACATATTTTTGATTTCGTTGAATTTTTATGCCCGCGCAGGAAAGGATAGACAGGCAAAACGGGAGGCCCGGAGACCTCCCGTTCAAAGCGACCTTACATCAGGCCGGCTTCCTTGTAATATTTGACAGCGCCGTCATGCAGCGGAGCAGACAGACCGTCTTTGATCATTTCTTCTTTTTTCAGAACAGCAAAAGCCGGGTGCAGCTTTTTGAAGTCGTCAAAATTCTCGAAAACCGCTTTGACCACATTGTAAACAATGTCGGTATCAGTATTGGTCGAAGAAACGAAGGTTGCGCCAACACCAAAGGTTTTCACATCTTCCGGGTTGCCGCGATACATGCCGCCAGGAATGGTGGCGATACGGTAATAAGGGTTATCGGCAACCAGCTTGTCGATTTCCGGGCCGGAAACGTCAACCAGAACCGAATCACAGGCCGTCGTGGCTTCCTGGATCGAACCGGCCGGATGGCCAACGGTGTAGATCATGGCGTCGATCTTGTTATCGCACAGTGCCTGGGACTGTTCGGCCGGCTTCAATTCCGATGCCAGCGCGAAATCATCAACGCTCCAGCCTTTGGCGGCCATCACAACATCCATCGTGTCGCGCTGACCAGAACCCGGATTACCGATATTGACGCGCTTGCCCTTCAGGTCATCAAAGGTTTTGATGCCGGAATCCGCACGGGCGACAACGGTGAACGGCTCGGGATGGATCGAAAATACAGCGCGCAGTTCCTTGAACGGACCCTGATCTTCAAATTTGCCGGTACCGTTATAGGCATAATACTGGATATCGGACTGGGCAACGCCCATATCGAGTTCACCAGCGCGGATGGTGTTGACGTTGTAAACCGACCCGCCGGTAGATTCGACCGAACACCGAATACCGTGGTCCTTGCGGCCCTTATTGACCAAACGGCAGATCGCACCGCCGGTTGGATAATAAACGCCGGTTACACCACCGGTACCGATGGTAATAAATTTCTGGTCAGCAGCTGATGCCTGGGTCGAAAACATCGAAACCCCAGCCAAGGCCACAACCGCACTTGCAATAGCAACAAGCTTTTTCATCAGGATTGACTCCCTTACACCCTGTTGGATTTATTCAACTGTGCAAAGCAACAGCAGAATTTGGACGCAGAACCATCGCACGCGATGGCTCCCCCGATTCCGGGGACTATATTTAAAGCTGCACAATTATGAACCCAACAGCGCGAGAAGTGATCCCTCGTTATCGCCAAACTGTGAACAATATCACAGGTTTTTCAACTTTTTTTGATATTACCACGCCGGACGAAGCAACTTGCGCGCTACTTTTGCACCCGCCAGCGGGCGCCCCAGCATCAAAACACCCTTTTTTACCTGATCAATCAACGCCGCATTGGACGGGGCAGGCGTTCCATCCACCAAAAGGGTATTATTTTCAAAACCGATCCGGGCATGACCGCCAAGCGCGATTGCCGCCATCGCACAGGCGTTTTCATGTTGTCCGAAGGCGCACATCATCCAGTTTGACACCAGCGGCGGGTAGTCGCGCAAAACGGGTGCCGCCAAAAACGCCAGCAAATCAATTGGGCTGGATTTTTGCCCCTCGGTATAACGCCCCAACACATATAACAGCGGAAAACCCCGGCCAGGGATAACACCACGCGCCACCAGATCGGCATATCGCGCAAAATCCTCCGGCGCATACAGGATAAATTGTGGCAAAATATCCGCCTCGCGCATGAAAGCACAAAAAGCCGAAAATTCCCCTTCATCACAACCTTCTGGTGCCACTTCGCGAATGGCCAGCGACACCGCCTCGGGCACCAATTCACGCACCATCGCCATCTGGGCGTCGGCCTCATAAATGCCAACCGCCTCGCTTGTAACCTGTATCAGCATATCCTCGCCAACGGCTGCGCGAATTTCCTGTATCGCTTCACGGTAGCGCCCGGTATCCAGGCTATGACCGCCTTCATCATCTCGGACATGCAAATGAATAACCGATGCCCCAGCCTCAAGGCAGGCCCGCGCCTCGCGGGCAATATCTTCCGGTGTAATCGGCAAACCCGGATAATCGGCTGGCATTTTGCGCGCGCCGTTCGGGGCAACAGCCAGGATGGCGGGTGTTTGTGCATAAAGGCTCATTTCTGCCCCTTTGCTGAAAAGACCTGATCCACAGTTTTGGCAAACAGGGTCACGATGTCGTCAATCTGTTCTTCCTTCACAATATAGGGCGGCGCAAACAACACATGATCCCCGCGCTGCCCGTCAATCGTACCGCCCATCGGATAGCACATCAGCCCGTTTTCAAAGGCGGTTTTCTTGATTTTGGCATGAATTTTCAGGGACGGGTCAAAGGGCTGTTTTGTTGTTCGATCGGCGACAAATTCAACACCGCGAAACAAACCACGCCCACGAATATCACCTATATAGGGATGATCGGCAAAGCGCGTCATCAGCGCATTTTGCAGGGTTTCCCCCTGTTTTACGACATTTGCTAAAAGCCCCCTGCCCCGAATGGCCCGCTGGGTTGCCAGGGCGGCAGCACAGGCGGTTGCATGGCCCTGATAGGTATGCCCATGCTGAAAAAACCCGCTGCCATTGGCAATGGCCCGGTCAATTTTGCCTGAAACCAGTACCGCACCAATCGGCTGATAGCCCGCACCAAGGCCCTTGGCAATCGTTTGCAAATCGCCCGAGATACCTTCCTGCTCAATCGCATGAAGCGTACCGGTGCGCCCCATGCCACACATCACTTCATCAAGGATCAACAAAACACCGTACTGGTCGCATATGTCGCGAATGCGTTTGAAATAGCCCGGCACGGCAGCAACCGCACCCGATGTTGCACCCACAACCGGCTCGGCAACAAAGGCGGCAACCTGGCCTGCCCCCAGCTTCAGGATCGCGTCTTCAAGCTCGTTTGCCACCCGCAATCCATAATCTTCGGCTGTTTCGCCCATTTGCTGGTCACGATAGGCATAACAGGGCGAAACATGGCTGGCATCGATCAACAGGGGTTCAAACTGCCGTCTGCGCCACATATTTCCACCAACCGAAAGCGCGCCCAGCGTATTGCCGTGATAGCTCTGTCGGCGGGCAATAACAAATTTGCGCTCCGGCTCGCCAATTTCCAGAAAATATTGCCTCGCCATTTTCAGGGCAGCCTCAACCGCCTCGGACCCGCCGGAAACAAAATACACCTTTTCCATACCGGCCGCGGCATGGGCAATCAGGTCGTCAGCCAGTTCTTCCATTGGATCGGATGAAAAGAAACCGGAATGGGCGTAGGCAAGTTTTCCAACCTGCTCAATAATCGCGGCCCGCACATCCGGGTCCGAATGCCCCAGGCACGAAACAGCCGCCCCGCCCGACGCATCAAGATACCGTTTGCCGTTTTCATCAATGATATAAATCCCCTCGCCCGCAACGGCGCGCGGCGGCTGAACAAGGCTGTTACGATGTAAAACATGTGTTGTCATGATCTTGTGTTCCGTTTGGGACTGGCGTCCTGCCAGTATGTCTCGAAAGCCGAAAGCTGTTTTTCGGCCCGGGCAATTTGTTGAAGTGCAGGTTCACCGCCGCGTGCCACCAAAAGGGCAACCAGCGCCTGCATTATTGATGTGGCTGCGGTAAAACTTTGAAAAAACGATGGGGAGGCATCGGCAATTAGCAGGTTAGCACTGGCATGACGCGCCAGTGGGGAAACATCTGAGTCCGTGACACTAATGACGGCGGTTTTTTGCGTCAGCGCATAATCCACCACATGCAGGCTGTCATTGGCATAGGGGCTCAGGCTGACCGCCAACAGAACATCACGCCGCCCCATACCACGCAATTGATCGCCAAATGTGCCTGCGGCACCATCAACCAGTGTCAGATTGTCGGCAAAAAACCGATAGGCGTAGGCAAATTGAAAGGCAGCAGGAAACGCGCCGCGCCGCCCCAGCACAAAAACGTGCCGGGCATTTTCAATAAGCATACAGGCATCGCGCAGGGCAGAGCGCATCCCGGGCCCATAAGAATGCGCAAGATTGCCCAGCTCCTGCTGCAGAATTTCATCAATCAGGGTTGTTTCGGTCGTGTTGCTGGTTTCGAGAGAGGTATCATCACCATCACTTCCGGTGGTTTCCGCAACTGTGCCACGATGCTGCAATTGTCGTGCACGCCCCGTGTAACTGGCCGGTATATCGCGCAATCGGTTTTGAAAGCTCAACCGAAACTCCTGATAACTGGCAATGCCGATGGTTTTCATGAGCCGGACAAGGGTGCTGGCCGGCACATCGGCAGCTATTGCCAGCGCGCGCATCGATTTAAGAGCAACATCATCAGGATGATCCAGCATATAACGTGCCGCACGCTGAAGCTGTGGGCTCATCGCATCATATTGGTCAATCAGTTTTTCGCGGAAATCATCATATGCTGGCATATTCGTCCTGCTTGCTTCTGCACAATGATGGAAATTTAGTCATATCGTGCGAAACAAAACAACAAGTGTTTCATTCAAGATAACTTTGAAACATTTGTTTTGAAGTGCGTTTCATGTTTTTCATTTGAAACGCGAATTACCAAAATAAATCATGAGGTTACAGGAACCGTCGCGCAGACTGCGATACACATCGCTACACCTGCCTGTTTCACGCGATTGTGCGAAAAGGTGCCGAAAATCAGGTTTTCAAAACGAATCCCGGCTCAGGTTCATGCCATTTAACGGGCAAACTCCCAAAACTATCGGCATTTCACGGACATATCGAATGTCCGTGATGTACCGAATGTTGATCAGGCGGAGGCCAAAACAATCGGTCTTTGCCCAACTCGCCAATGTCGGTATTTTACCGTATTTAAAATACCGTAATAACTCAGTAGAACTTAATTGAATCATTTATTATCAATATTTTGGCAGACAAAAAACGATTATCGATTTCCGAATTTCCGTATTATGGATCGAAGATCCGCACCATTACGCCGCCATTCACCAACCATGATCCCTATTGTTTCCCCCGGATTAATTGCAAGATCTGAGGCCTGTTGGTAAAAGCAGGATAGAAAATCAGCTGATTTCATCAGACAGGGGCAACAGGATGAAAATCCTGTGTGAAGGGGCGAAAAGCGGCATGGAAAAAAAGCAATATTTCAAAGATTACCACAAGGGGGATGTCCGCCAGAGCCCTGCCCGCACGATTACTGAAACCGATATTGTCGTACATGCCGGGCATACAGGGGATTTCTCCCCCCATCACATGGATGCCGAATTTGCCAAATCGACCGAGTTCAAACGTCGCATCGCGCATGGAACCCTGGTTTTTTCCTTTGCTGTCGGCTTGGCGTCGCAAACCAGCAACAATCCGGTTGCTTTTTCATCGGGATATGACCGGGTCCGCTTTGTCCGTCCGGTTTTCATTGGCGACACGCTGCATTCGGCCATCACCGTTTCCCGTCTGGTTGCTGAAACAGACCATCCTGATTTCGGCCAGGTCATTGAACGGATTGATGTTTTAAACCAAAATGATGAAACGGTCCTGACTGCCGAGCACATTTTGATGGTCGAGCACGGTTAAACGATTAACCGGACCTCATCATATCCTGCCGTCTGTGCATTAAAGTCCCAGATGCAGCTTATAGCTGCTTATACATGATCGTGGTTGGATCAAGGCTATCGGTAAACGGGTCTTTGGCGAAAGCGGGGATGGACCCAACGGTGTGATATCCTAGTGCGCGGTAAAGCGGTTCTGCCTTGTCCCCTGTACGGGTATCAAGGGTGATCAGGGTTCGTTTACGGGTTTTTGCCAGATCTTCCAGTGCCCCCATCAACCTTTTTGCCAGGCCCTGGCGGCGATAATCCGGATGAACCAGCAATTTTGCCACTTCGGCACGGTGCTGCTGGTTTGGCGGTGTATCACAATCAAGCTGAACCGAGCCCGCGATGGCGCCATTCACCTTTACCACCAAGACATTTCTGGTTCCCGCGATAACACCGGGCCTGACGCTTTTTTGCCAAAAACCCCTGGCAGCTTCGATGTCAAAGGGATGGATAAAACTGATACTGGCCCCTGCATAAATGCAGGCATGAAGAAGATGTGCCAGGTCATCAAGATAATGATCAAACAGGTCAGGTTGGCAGTTTTCTATCGTGATGTCGGGATTAACGTCATGGATTTGCATGGGTTTTCTTAAACAATAAACAGGTAGTAGCGAGCCGCCGACGCAGGCGGTGTTTGAAAGCAACTTGTTCCAGTAAGCTGATAACGAAGACTGTCTCCCGGCTTTAACGTGTAATGCCTGTTATCAAGGGATAAAGTCAGTTCCCCTTCTTGCAGAACAAGATGATGTTCAAGCCCGATTTTGGGGGGCTGGGCGTAGGTTATTGTTGTGTTGGCAGGGATAGTGCACTCAAGAACTTCACCGGCCAGAGTTGATGCTGGTGGTGATAGTGAACGCCGGATAAAGCCCGTTTCAGGGTCAGTCCAGACCGGTTGTTGTTTGACCGGGTAATAAGGCTGAAAATCTTCTTCAATCAGCAGCATTAGCCGTGACAATGTTAACGAATACGCACTGCATAATTTGGCAAGCATATCTGTTGTCGGGCTGACATCGGCTTTCTCCAACCGGGAAAGTGTGGATTTGCTAATGCCGGTTTTACTGGCAAGCGTGTCCAGGCTCCAGGTTTGCTGTTGTCGCAAATGACGGAGCTGCCTTGCGATTTGCTGATCAAGGGTGTTTTGCTGTGTTTGTTCCATATGTGGGATATATTCCCAAATATGGAACCTGACAAGGCTTTTTTGAAACGAACACTGGTTGGCTGGTAAAGCGGGTTCCTGCTTTTCTTGTGGACAGGGAACGTGCTGTATGGTTTTATTTATTAACAAAAGATTAATTCATATATAACGTCCAAACACCTTAGATTTGTTATATGAGTTAATAAAGATTGTTAGAGTAGAGTTATATAAGTTACGTGGAAATGAGACTCCTTTGTGTTTTCAGGAGTCAGTGATGCTGTGGCGTCCGCGTTGTACCGATCAATTGTCCGCGAAGTATCAAATCTCCCGTCCGCAATAACACGACCGCAAAGTATCGACTGATCGTCCGTGATGTACCGATCTTTGGTCCGCGATATGCCGTTAAGGGCCAAAAGTTATCCACAGATGGCCTTACATATCGATGCTGCGATTGGCGACATAGCGTTCGCAAAACGCCATGAAGGCCTTTTCCGGGTCCTTGATGACCAGTTGGTTTCTCTGGCTTGAACTGGCCCATTCACGCTCCAGATGGTCTATATCCCAGTCTGGGAAGCGTTCACGGGCATTATTGATGACGTGGATGGAAAGGGGCTTGGGCCGAAATTGGGCATCGCCCCGTTCAAACAGCTTTTCGGGGCTTTCCTCGGCCGGATTGGCTGCAGCATCAAGTGTTTCGTCACTTTGCGGACGGATGGGACGGACCTCCAGCATCCATTCCTTGGGATTACGGCTTTTAAAGGCGCTGTCGAAATCGGCGGATTTGCCCATGCGCAGCGAATAATCGGGGATATTGCCATCCTCGATGATCTTGCCCAGATCGGCGCGAAACTTGCGTTCTTCGCGGTCAGAGCCGCATTTTTCCTTCAGCGAGGGAATGCTGATCAGCCAACTGCGCTGCTGGCCGCAATGTTTGCGGGCAAGTTCATAAATGCGCCGTTCCAGCCCCTTGGAAAGGTCGAAATAACGCGGGCTGATGGTCAGAACCCGTCGATCAATGACAATCGCCTTGAACATCCATTCATTGAGGGTGACTTCAACGCCGGCCATGATGGAACGGCCGTTTTTGGTTTTGCGTTCGATGATACGGTAACTTTCGATCCAGCCAAAACCGGAGCGGATTTTGTCATTGCCTGATTCAACGTTGGTTCGCACACGCGTCCCGTCCAGGCGTTCCAGCATATCGAGAAAAAGAGTATATCCCCGTTTGGACGTTTGGCGTTTGGTCGAGCGGAGGAAATCATGTGCGGCAAAAGTGATTTTTCGGTCGCTAACCTTTTCACCGCGTTCAAGTTTTTCGTTGATGATCGATCCAAGATACATCAACAAATCCTTGTCATAGATGTTCGCCATGCCTTTGGCGCCCGGTTCTATGCGGATGTCCACCCCGCCCCGGCTATAGTGAAACGGGGTCCGGCGGGGCTGCTTGGTCAACGAGAACCAGGGATGCTCCATCAGCATCCGGTCGTCCTTGAAAGGGGCACCATCTACCAGTTGATCCAGAAACAGATCGACCTGTTGTGAACTCGCCACGTTTATGTCCCTTTACCCCAATTGTCCGCGATGTGACGAGTTTGGTCAAATCTGCCCGATATATCAATGTTTTGATTCTATAGCGTCCGCGATGTGACGAGAAAAAGTGTCCGCGATGTAACGAGAAAGAACACCCTTATGCGTTTGAATATTCGGCATTTCACGGTCAGATTTTTCCAATCTCTCTTTGGGCGATTTTTTTAAGGGCGCCTTTTAGAGGGCCTGCAGGGCGATTTTTAGGGTTTTGTCCGCGTTGTGACGACCTGATAAAACGGGACTTGGCCTGCTTTTGAAAAGGCATTTTTCTAACCTGTTGAAAATAGGTCGTTTTATTACTTTAAGTGTTGCTTTAAGATTTATTTTCAAAAGGTTAATGCCTGTTTGTCCGCGAAATAACGAATCGTTTGACCGTCGAATCGGTACATCGCGGACGAAATGCGAATGCCTTAACGTTGTTTACGGGGACAACAAGCAGACTTTGGCCCCTGTCAGCGCGACATTTGATGAATATACCCGGTTTTGTCCGTGAAATGCCGAATGATAGGCATTTTACGCCCTCAGGCAAGGAACTGAGGGCCCTACATCAAGCTGGTTTGGGGTTCAGAACTTTGTCTCGCCCTGCCCTGCTCCGCCCCGCCCTGTTCCAGGTTTCGGAAGGATCGACGGTTTCTTGAACAGCTCTCGTTTGCGGCACGGATGACAATGGCAGACCTGTCAAAACAGCGGCGTTTCCGGGGAAAGCCGCTGTTTATGTGCCGATTGGCAAGGTGGATTTGTCCGCGAAGTTACGAACTTTTAATCTTCTTCCATAACTTTGCGTTGCAATTCGATTCGATCATCGAAATTGCTGTCAAGTTCGCGACAAAAACGGATCAACGCCTCGCGCATGAAATCTGCCCGGGTGTATTCTTCCCCTTCGGGCAAGGGATCATTCTTTTGCAAATGGGCTTTGCGTTTGCGCACCAGCATGCGGATGACGTGATCCACTGCTTCGTCTACCTTGGTTTCAATGCGCAGCAGGCCAATATATTCCTTGCCGGAATGCACATTGTTGCTTGGCTGCGGAGATGTAGGTGCTTCGGACGGCGTTGTCGCCTGGGGTTGAGCGACGACGGGAGCGGGTTCGGGCTGTTTTGCTTCCGGTTCGGGCTCGGGCACCTGTTCGGACAGGTTGCTGGCGATATCGTCGTCCGTGTCATCCGGATTCCAGATTTCAGCCAGGTCCTGAGGGCTGGGCGGCACTTTTTTGACCCTTTCGCGGCGGGCCAGACGGGCAAAGTTGGGTTTTGTCGCCATTACGCTTCCTCCTTGCTCAGTCGGGTCACAAGCTCGAGCAGAAAACTGTACATTTCATCGGCTGCGGTGCCGCGCTGATAGCGGGTAATCGGCATGCCTACGGTTTGGGATTCCTGGAATGCCACCCGTTTGCCAAGTCGGGTTTCAAACACGCGGTCTCGGATGCTGTAATAAAATTCGTCGGGCTCCGCCCCCTCCCCGCGCATTAGCTCGACATAATCCTTTTTGATTTTCGAGCTGTTATCGACGTCATTCAAAATGACACCTAGCAGGTTAAGACCCGGATTATATTTGCGTTTGAAGCGGGTAATGGTTTTGACCACATTTTTGATGGCATCTGACGAATATTCGTCGGCATTGGCCGGGGACAGCACGTAATCGGCGGCCATTGCCGCAGCAGTGACGTGATTTCCCGGCGTTGGCGGGCAATCGATTATCATGATGTCAAATTCAGTTTGCCGGGCCAGATATTCGTCAAGCTCCAGCAAAAGATCATGCTGAATGCCCATCAGGGCGACCAGGTTGGTGTTACCAGTATTGAGCGCCAGGTTTTCGCTAACTGCCAATGGTTTAACCCGTTCATTGGCATTGGAAAAAATGCTCATGGAATTGGCGCGGTCAATTTCGACATCATCGAAAACGCGGTCATGTTGCAATTCGCCGTAGCGCAGGGTCGTTTTGGTCAGGTTGCCCTGGGGATCAAGGTCCACGGCAAGAACTTTTAGGCCGGCTTCGGCAAGGTGAACACAGACCTGAAATGTCAGCGTGGTTTTTCCAACGCCGCCCTTTTCATTCAGCGTGGCAATGACCATCGGGCCTTTGGCCTTCACTTTTTCAATCAGGTCTGAGGGCAAATCATAATTATAGCGTGCCATGTCGGTTCCTTGACCCTGGATGATTTGTGTGTTGTCGCGGTTTCAATACGGTTTTCGGATATCGAGAACTGATTTCCCGGGGATCGATATGCGAAAACCGATGGTCGATTACCGTGTGTCGGTTTTGGAGTTATCGGTATGCGTGGCTCGGATTTTGTCTTTCCGAGGGGCGTTTATCGATCTTCGTGTATTCCTTTATCGAGATTCGAGTACCGTATTTCGTATCCTGGTTTATCGATACCTCCTGTTTCGTTTTTCGATTGATCGGATTACGCATTTCGGGCTGCCGGATAATGTATATCGGGAAGCCGATATTTGATTTCCGACATACCGGTCATCGAAAACCGCATTTCGGAAGTTGTAGGGACGTAATCCGAAAAATCGTTAAGCGAAAAATCACTCTTCGCTCCTCCGTATATCGAAATTCGTCAAATCGATAATGCCAAAACCGATTTGCGATTATTGATTTCCGTGTCATCGATATACGTAACACGGATAGACGTGACATGCAAAATCGAAATTCACTTAAACGATAATCGGCAAGCGTATTTCGTCTATCGCTTTCCCGAAGTTCAGTTTTCGCTCTTTCGATCAACGGTTAGTCCGTTTGCGGATATCGGATATCGATACTCGCTTTCCGGTTAATCGATCATTGAGAGTCGTTCAGACGTTAATCGCTAAATCAAGACTCGATTAACGCTTATCGTTTGAACGTTACACGATTATGTGCTTTTCGTTCAATCGAAGAACATTTTTCGATCAGTCGATATTTGATGATCGTATTTCGGTCCTCGATTAGACGTTAAATCGATTATCGAAAATCGATTCTGTATATCTAACTATTTGAAATTAAATTGTTTACCTTGGAATTTTGCGGAGTGATCTTTGGGCTTTGACGTGAGAGGGTTAAAGCTGTGATTTTCCAAAGGACGGTATGTGTGCTTGCGTATATGCACCCGAACAACACATTTGCACCGATATTAACAGTAAATATTGGAAAGGAAAATGGAGTGTTAATATTTTGTTAGTCTTTGTGTCTAACAGGAAGCTGCCTAAATGGCGGCGATACTGGTTTGGGCGTTGTGAGGACGGGCAGGGGGTTATAGGCGCAACAGAAGATCAAGAAAATAATGGCCGCCAACTTTCCCTCTGGGGCCACGCGAAATGAGGCCTGCTTCAAGCAGCCGTTTAAGCTGATAATGCGCAGCTTGAGGTGTTAAATCACATAATTGTACAATATCGGCAACGCATATGGTTCCGTTGTCAAAAAGGTGAGTGGTGATTTTCGATAGATTTGTCCCGCGCCCATCTGTTGCGAGTTTTTCCGCCTTGCCCCAGTGCTGGCTGACAAGTTTCTCTGTTTGGTCGAGCTTGTCCAAGCCGGATGCGATGACTTTAAGCGTATGAGGGCGGGCACTTTTTACAGGAGCATTTTGCGTGAATAGTGGGCGTAATTTGACTTGGCACTCGCTTAGGGCTAATCCACACATCAGCGGCAGGAATATTCCGTCACAAAAATGCGCGACGATATATGGGATTAACAGTCGAGATGTTCGGTTCCAATAGATCGTCTGAGGATTTTCCGTTTCAAACGATATATTTTGGTGCCGGGTGTCAGGTGCGAGATTACTATATTCCAGATCAAGTTCGTAAAGCCATTTCGATACAATATATATAGCATCGGCAACCGCGATAATACCATTGCCTTGGTCTAGGGTGTTTATCTGATCGCTGAATTGCGTGATCGTTTTGATATCAATCGGGCAGGGGACCTCTTTTTCCTGAAGGACTTTGTTCCAGTCCATTGCCTCCTGATCGGACAGCCAGTTGCGGGATCTCAGGCTGGTTCGTGTGGCAATGGTCTTTACCAGGTCCGGTGTGATTCTGCCTTCTGATGTTGAGGTGGGCTTGCGACTGGCAGCAAAAACATCCATCGCGCCTATCAGGTTTTCGTAATGTGATGAAGAATCACCTTCATATGCCATGAACTGCATAAGACGCCGGGGCGTTGCACCGCGTCCCTCTGCGGTGACGGCTTCACATGCTTCCAGGAGGGCGGCGGCCAATCGACATTTTTCCAATGTTGCGATATTGCCAAGACGCTCAGCCAATCGCCCCAGTTTTCGTTCCGTCGCGAGCGCAAGACCAAGATAGGCGGAAGGGTGGGTTGAGCTGGAGCTGGTTGTTTGTGACGGCGCAAAGGTGGCGATTTCTCTGTAAATTTCGCTTGTTTCACTGGAAATTTTCTCGCGGTCTTCCGCCAGATCTTTACGCAGCTTTGCGAGATTTTCTTCAAAAGAGCCTTGTGTCATATATGCAAGTTTCAATACCAAAATTGGTTTAAATTCAATATATTATATAACAGTAATCAATTTAAGAATAACTTTATTTTGATGTTATTCAGATGATAAATGAAATGCAAAACTTGTGGTGTATTTGTACCTATCTGCATCCTTAATGGTCAGGTGGGGATAGGTTGTTTTTTGGTCGACCAGACTGCTTTGAGGTAAAGGAACTCAACCTAATTTCAGGTCTATTCTTGTATCAGGTATCTTAATTTTTCCTATCCGGGACGGAGGAAAGTGCGCTTCACTCAAATTTGTCGCGTTTTATCGCTTGGCAACCCATGGAAGTCACCCACGCATATATTTTGAGATGATGCTGCTTGAAGCAATAGCGGACCTGAAACTTGATTTGGGCTTTTTCTTTGCGACAGTCGAAATTCAGCAATTTTGCCGGGTAGGGGCGAAAAGGGGAGGGCGATGGGATTGAGCATCTGTTTGCGTCTCTATCTTCATGCCGTTCCTGCTGGTGATTGGTGTGTCCAAGTTCATTATCCGCTGATTTTTAAATGTTGTGCCGTGCTGGGAGCCGGAGGATGCAGGGCACGCGGCGTGTTGTTCGGTTGGAAACCGAATTGGGCTTTCGGCGGGAAACATGTTTTGCACATATCGCATTTGCGATTTTTAGGCTGTTATAGATGGCTATTGGTTCGGATGTTGGCTGAACAATGCAGCGCAGGACGGCGGGTGGCAAGGGGCTACTGCGATAGTGCGCTCACCGTCAATTGCTTGGGTTAATCCGTTTTTTCAAGGCAAAAAAGACAGTATTTTTGACGGAAGGACGACTGAAAAATCCTCTCTGAAGGAGAGAATTTGATTGCCCTAACGGGTTTTGCGACCGCAAAAAAATTTCAATCCGACTGAGAAAGCATTTTTTGTTCTCGATGTTGGATGCTTCCTCAAATTGAAAATCGCTTAACGACATTTTGTATCAGCAATTTCGGATAGGCTTTCCCATATTTTTGTATGGGAGTGTGGCGGTATTTGTAATGCCGTAATGGTATTACGTCGCCCAATTTCATGAAAATTCAGTGTGGTTTTGGGGGGAAATTACTTCGCACACCTATTGGTGTGCGGTTTATAAAATCACTATATATACGATAGTATCTATGCTAGATTCATAAGGGTGTATGATATATACCGTTGTCAGGATTGGTTTCGGCCTATTCCTGGGGGTTTGCCGGGACAGCAGTGCACTGTGCGCTAAGTTACAGATTCTTGGGGGAATCGTTTGAAAAACAGTATTGGTATGATGCGCGGTTGCCTTACGGCAACGTCGCTTTTTGCGTTAGTCGTATGTGGATATTCATCCCAGGTTTTGGCGCAAACGGTTCCGTCCAAGTTACCTTCCGGCGCCGAAGCTGGTCGTGATCTCTCTCAGCCTGGCATCCCAATGCCCGCAGATACTGCTGGCAGTATCTCCGTACCGGGTTCTGCTGCTGTCGAGGTTCCGAAAGGTGCTGAGCAAGCCAGTTTTGTTTTGCGGTCTTTTGTCATAGAAGGTGCAACTGCCTTTTCAGCGGACGAATTGGCTCCGTTTTACCAGGATATGCTTGGCAAGACGATTACCGTCGCCGATGCCTTCCAGGCTGCTGCAAATATCGAACTAAAATACCGCAATGCCGGATATGTGATTTCGCGTGTCGTTGTTCCCCCTCAGGAAGTTACGGATGGTGTTTTTAAGGTCCGCGTCATTGAAGGTTTTATTTCCGATATTGTTGTGCAGGAAGACGTCGGGCCGGTTAGCGCAGCTATCAAACGGCTGTTGAGTCCGCTGATTGGCAAAACGCCGGTGACGGTCGATGAAATGGAACGGCGCCTGCTTTTGGCAAATGACCTGGCAGGCATGACGGTTCGTGCCACCCTTAAGCCGTCGGAAAATGCGACGGGTGGTTCGGAAATGCTGGTTGAAGCCGACCGTGATGCTGTTTCTGGTACCGTTTCGTTTGACAACCGGAACTCCCCCTATTCCGGTAATGCCGAAGGATTGGGGTTGGTACAGTTCAATTCGTTTGGATCACATGGTGATCAGCTTGGCATCCAGACACAGCTCTCCTCGCCAATTGAACGCTCTTTTTCGATCAGTGCCAATTATCAGGGCATGTATTCGGAAGATGGTTTGATGCTCGGACTGAGTTCAAGCTATGGCCGTTCGCGGCCGGGTAAAGAGCTTGATGCACTGGATGTCAATAGTGTGGTTATGGCCGAGCGCGCCATTGCAACCTATCCTCTGATCCGTTCGCGACTGCAAAATTTGCGTTTATCTGGCGAATATGAATATCGCGCGATTGATACGGATGTGCTTGATAATCCCTTTAACAGGGATCGGATACATATCGCGCGGGCGGGAATCAGCTACGATCTGACGGACAGTTTTCAGGGCATTACGGCTGTTCGCGCGACCATTCATCGTGGTCTGGGTATTTTTAATGCCACCGAGAAGGGAGACCCGCTGGCATCGCGGGCGGATGCAAGTGGTTCCTTCACCAAAGGAACGATCGACCTGACACGCGTTCAGCAGGTGACACAAACTGTCAGCCTTCTTGCCACAGCTTCCGGGCAGTATGCCGTCGACCCGTTGCTTGCCAGTGAGGAAATGGCCTTGGGCGGAGCAAACTATGGTCGTGGTTTTGATAACAACGAATTTTCGGGGGACGATGGATGGGCGACCTCTCTTGAAGTCCGCTATTCGCCTGATATGCCTGAAGTCTTCCCCAACGGGGTCCAGTTCTACAGTTTTGTCGATACCGGACAGGTCTGGAATATTGACGATAATGTTTCCCATGAACGAACCAGTGCCTCGTCCTTTGGCGGCGGTATACGCATAAACATTCTTGAAAATCTCTTTGCATCGGCTGAAGTGGCAAAAGGGTTCCGGAAACCCACGTCGGATTCATCGACAAAGCCCCAGGCCTTTTTCACCCTTTCAGCCAAATTCTAAGCGCGGGTCAAAATTATGAGCAAGAACAGCTTTACCAATCCGTCACGTCGCCCCTTGAAAACTGCTGCGAAGCGTGCTGCATTGTCGCACCCGCAGGCAGGCGAAGCGATGGCCCCCGCGCGTAAACGCCAGGCAAAAGGCCTGACGCCGTTTAATATCCTGGCTGGTGCAACGGCACTTGGTTCATTCTTTTATGCAACCGCCCATCCGGCACAGGCCCAGTCGGCCCTGCCGCAGGGGGGGACTGTTGTTGGTGGCAATGTCACGATTGGGCAGTCTTCGCCCGATACGATGAATGTTGTCCAGGGGTCGAACTCGGCCATTGTGAACTGGCAAAGTTTTAATGTCGGCAGCGGAAATACGGTTAATTTTCAGCAACCCAGCGCAAGCAGCGTGATCCTGAACCGGGTGGTTGGTAATGACCCGTCCGCCATTTTCGGGACGATTACGGCAAATGGTACCGTTATGCTGGTCAACCCTAACGGGGTGGTGTTTGGCCCGGGATCACGGGTGGATGTTGGCAGCCTGGTTGCGACAACGGCCAATATTCGGGATGCCGATTTTATGGCGGGCAATTATAATTTTGATATTGCCTCTGCTGATCCCTCTGCCTCAATCATCAATGCCGGAAATATCAGCATTCGTGATGCCGGGCTTGCCGCCCTTGTGGCGCCAAACGTCCAGAACGCCGGTGTCATCAATGCCCGCCTTGGCAAAGTCTCGCTCGGCGGGGCAAAGACTTTTTCCCTCGATTTTCACGGTGACGGCCTGCTCAGCTTCGGTGTGAGTGCCGATGTGGATACTGCCCCTGTCGGCCAGGATGGTGTACAGGTTGCATCCCTGGTCAGCAATAGTGGCTCGATCATTGCAGATGGCGGTGTTGTTGCCATTTCCGCCCGCGCCGTGAAGGACGTTATTGATAACGTCATCAACACCCAGGGTGTGATTCAGGCCAATAGTGTCTCCACATCCAATGGCCGGATTGTTCTTTCTGGTGGTGATAATGGCGCGGTTGTTGCCGGTGGTAGCCTCAAGGTAACGGGCAATGATGCCGGTGAAACGGGCGGCAGCATTGTTGCGACCGGCGACAAGATCGCCGTAAGTGCCGATGCGGAAATTGACGCATCGGGTAAATCCGGTGGCGGCCTTGTTGCCATTGGCAGCGAAGGTGACGGCGAAAATGGCCGTGGCACCGGTGCTTGGTCAAACGACGTCAGCATTGCAAAAAACGCCAGCCTGAAGGCCGATGCCATTGAGAATGGCAATGGCGGCAATGTCACGGTTCTTTCCGAAAATCTGACCGACTTTGGTGGCAGCATTTCCGCCAAGGGTGGGGCCGAAGGCGGCAATGGCGGCTTTGCCGAGGTTTCAAGCCACAAGGGCGTTAAACTGACCGGTTCGGTCGATCTGACAGCCCTTAATGGCGATACCGGTACGTTCCTTCTGGATCCTGACAGCCTGACGATTGTTGCGGGAAGTGGTGGTAGCCTTGATGGAAATGCAGGTGACGGTTCCGTTGGCGGTTCTGATGCCAATAGCGGTGCCAATACCATTTCTGCCAGTGTGCTCGAAGGTATTGCCGGGACATCAAATATTATCCTCGAAGCAACCGGGCTGATTACGGTTGATACCAGCCTTAGTCTTCAAACCGCCTCGGGCCACAGCTTTACGCTGAAATCAACCGGATTGGGTGGTATTACCTTTACCGATGCGACCGACAGCATTTCGACCAATGGCGGTGATATCGTGCTGCAGGCAACATCGCCCGGTGCCAATATTACCAACATTGCCAACTTGAATTCAAATGGCGGTGCGATTGTCATTCAGGCTGCGCGTGATGTTGAATTTGCCGGTAATGTAAATGCTGTTGCCGGCAATATTACCGTTAATTCTGTTGCCGGTTCGATTTACAATAAATCAGGCCTGCAAACCGCACCTGTTTTGATCGGGCAAAATCTCACGATTACGACTGGCACAGGTAATATCGGTGCTGCCGATAATGCGATTTCAACCGATGTCACCGGTCTTACCGTTGAAGCTGGGGGCAGTTTTGCCATTAGCAACAATCAGGCTCTTGCATCGCTGAATCTGTCTTTGGATCATCTGCTTTCTGCCAGTGATCAGACTTATAAGTTGAATGCTTCCGGGCAGACTTTTACGCTTTCGGATTCAACAGATGCCTACGTCATCGAGACTGTTGAGGCTGCGGGACTGAATTTTACGTTTAGCGGCGAGAAAAACATCACTATCGGTGCTGTTGATGTTGGCAGCGGTGATGTTTCGCTGACGGCAAATAGTGGTGCTCTTTATGGCGCAGGTTCATCAGAAAACCCGCATGTTACGGCCGGTAAATTTGCCATCTCCGTCCGCGATGGTGTTACCGGTAATAATGCGTCTCGTAGCCTGACCACCAAAATCAGTTCGTTAAGCGCGACAACCGAAAGCGGCGGTTTGTATATATCGAACCAGCAACCCGACAATGGTGGTTTGACGGTAACGAGCTTTGAAGCTGCGGGCGGGAGCGAGCTTGTTGATGGCAAGACTCTTGGCTCGAGCCTTTCTTCAGATGGTATAATTACCTTGGGGAAGGTGGTTGTCGGATCTGGCACAGTTCTGATTAAAGCCGGTTCTCATCTTGTTGATGATGGCAGCGATGCGACGCCCGTTTCTGTTGAAAAAGCCTGGCTGGTTTCCGAGACCGGTTTCATCGGCACAGAGTCACGCGATCTCAAGATAGACAGCACAGCTTTTGACGTGTCGGCAGCAGGTGATATCAACCTGGAGGTTGTTCCGACGTCGGGAACAGTAACGTTTGATGACCTGTCTTCTGCAAACGGTAAAATTGATCTAACCACGCATACCAGCACCACGATTACGTCGGCCTCTACCTCTGATGCCAATAATATCGACATCACAGTCGATTCCTCGTCCGAGGGTAATAATGCTGCGGCGCTTGCCATCACGTCGCTTGTGGCCGGAACCAGTGGCGATGTTACGCTGAATTTGGCCAACGGTTACGTGACGGCATCGTCACTAACGGCGGATGACCTTGTTGTTTCGGCAACCGTGGTGGCAGGCGGCGCTTCTACCAATACGCTGAATACCACTGTGAATACCGTGGACATCACCACGCTGGGCAGCAGCGGCAGCCTTCAGTTGACCAACAGCAAGGCCTTTACTGCCAAAAATGTCAAAACCGGGGATTCAACTAATACTGTTTCCATCAAGGCTGCGTCCGGTAATCTGACCGTAGCAACGATTGATACCAAAGCAGACCTTACTTTGTCTGCAAATGCAGGGGACATCCTGGCTGTCGATGCCAATAACAATATTCGCGCGGCATCCATATCTCTCGCCGCCCAGGGCAACCTTGGGGCGTCGGGTGCCGATCTGAAAACCTATGTCACCAAGCTTGCCGTTGACAATGCTGCAAACATTTACATTCACAACATTGACAACACCCTGACCAGTCTCAGCATCACCAACAAACATGATGCCAATCAGGCAAATGTGGTTCAACTGTCTTCGGAACATCTGGACTTTGATGTTACCGATGATGGAAGTGCTGTTTCGCTGAATAAAATTATTGGCAACAACCTGACGGAATTTGCTTATACGTCAGATAGCAGTCTTATTATCGGGCAGGTTGCAACGAATAATGCAACGGTGGCACTGACCGCCGGGGGCAATATTTCTGACGATGGGGATACAAATACCCGTCTTGTCACGGGTGGAACATTGTCTTTGTTTGCCGAAAGCGGCAGCATCGGCAAAAGTGCTGCTTATCTGGAAGTTATTGCGAATGATCTGACCATCAATGCGGGGTCGGACATTTATCTGCGCAATATTTCCGATATGTATAACCTGAATATCAAGTTGGGCCATGCCGATCCGCAACAAGCCAACGTCTATGATATTGAAGCGCAGGGATTTGAGCTGTCCTTGACCAATAGTCTCGAGGATGGCTATGCGCTTGATAATCTGTTTGACGTTTCGGGCATGGATGTCAGCCTTGATGTTGATGATGACCTGACCCTCGGCAATATTGACGTTACCTATAGTGGGTCGATCAGCCTTGCGTCAGACGGCGCCATTGTGAATGACAATGTTGACAGCAATTATATTCTGGCCAATTCGATATCGCTCAATGCCGACGCAGCCATTGGCGCGGCCGACAAAAAGTTGGATATCCTTACAGGTAACCTGAGCGCGACCGCGCAAGGTGGCGGCATTTACATTGCGTCGGAAAATCCGACAGGATCGTCGAATTACGACGCTACGCTTAAAATCACGTCAATGTCCGCGCAGGGTGATATCGATGTCGCTCTTGCCAATGGTGATGTTGCCCTGGAAGGCAGCATTAACACCAATCATCATGATTTTAACCTTGCAACGAATAACGGTGCCGTTATCGGCAGCAGCAGCGGCTCCGTCAATGCCGGTTCGGGCAAGATCACGATTGAGTCAAAAGGGAATATCGGTCGCGATAGCGATGGCGATTACACCAAGGTTTTCAGCCTGAATGCCGCCAATGTTGATTTGCAGGCGGGCGGTACGATCCTGACGTCGGGTTCACATGCCAGTACGATCCTTACCATGTCGGCGGGTGGTGCCAGTGCAGCTTATACCCTGACGTCCGGCAATCTTGGTACGGGGAATATCTCCGTTGCCAACGGCGCGGGGACCCTTGCACTGACGGCGACAGGCGGAGCGATTTACAAGGAAGTATATCCTTCAACTCTCCAGGCTGCAAAGGTGACGCTTGATGCTTCAGGAGTAATCACTTCTCTTGAAACAACGGCAACGGATCTGACGCTGAAAGCCGGGAGCAGTATTGATATTTCCGCGACGTCGGTTTTGACAGACTTGTCGATTGAAGCCACATCAACCCACTATATTTCCGTGAGCAGCAGTTCGCTGACATTCTCAACGGATTATGACAATGGTCTTGATGCCTTTGTGGTGGCAAATCTCAATAACCAAAACCACAATGCTGATCTGAATTTTTCTCTAAATCTTGCGAATAATATCAGGCTGGATGCGCTAGATGTCCGCAATGGCAGCATTTCGATCACGTCTGGCGGTTCAATTTTCAACGATGGCAATAGTACCACGGTCGTAAAGGCGGCTGGTGGTGTTACGCTAAGCGCGGGTGCCAATGGTCATATTGGTGCCGAAAACAATGCGCTGGATCTTGATACGTCTTCTCTCACGGTGACATCGGCGGGGGATATTCGTGTTGCCAGCGCAACGGCGCTGACACATCTTGCAGTGACCAGTACCAATGCCTCGTCCCAGGGGGATCTGGTATTTGATTTTGGTGTAAATGCGCCTGTCAGCATCACCGACGGTGCCAGCAGCCTGACGGTTGAAAGCACTGAGTCCCTGAGCGATTTCAGCCTGATTTCGGCCAAAAATATTATTGCCAAAAACATCACGGCAACTGGTACCGTGTCGCTTGAAACAACAGCGACCGGGTCAAATAGCAATATTTCCAATTTTGATGCGAATACGGTTGTTAATGCTGCAAAAGTTGTTCTTAAAACCAATGCGTCGAGCAAAACAGATGGGGCAATCGGGGCGTCTGGTACCGCGTTAAAGCTGGAGACGAGTGATCTGTCGATCACGACCAAAGGCAGCTTTTGGGTCAATAATTCAGGGTCCTCCCTGCAGGCACTGACGCTAGATTTGGCACATGTCGATGACCAAACCTCTACCAGGCAGACCTATAGCCTGAGCGGGAGCAACAATGCCGGCCTGACATTGTCGGATACCGGGAGCCAGGTTGCCTTGTCTTTGGCTACCAGTTCGGCAATTGATTTTACCCTGTCGATTGATCGTCAAATCAGCACGGGTACCATTGACGCCGGGACATCCTCGACGGGGGCCGTTTCCTTAACCACAACGGGTCAGGCCTCTGGTCAGAATGAACATGGATCTATCACCAGATCATCTGGGACGATCACGGCCGGATACGTTACCCTCAATTCTTACGAGTCCGTTTCCGCGACGACAAATACGCAAAACCTTTCGATTGATTCGAGCTTCAATGTCAACGTAATCAATAGTGCGACGCTTGATAGCCTGAAGCTGAATGTTGATCGGAAGAACGTCGATAGTGGTCAGAGTTCGTCTGACATTACCTATTCGATTTCCAGCTCCGGGCTGACTTTTTCAAGTGTTGTAAACAAGTCTACTGGCATTGATGGCTTCAGCCTTGGCTCGATTTCCCAGTCCGGCCTTGACCTTGACATTACGGCGGACAAAACGATTACCGTTGGCAGTGTGAATGTTGGATCAAGCGGGAATCTGACCCTGACGGCGACAAATGCCGACATTCGGGCGACGACCAGCAATCAGGTCATTACTGCAGGCGAACTGACCCTGAATGCCAATCAGGTTTATCGATATGGCTCGTCGGATTATTTCCATGTCGATGCACAAAAATTGTCGGGAACTGTCAAAACATCGGCCCGTATTTCGGATAATGGCGGACTGACGGTCTCCAATTTTGCCGCGACAGAAGATAGCAGCTCGATTGATCTTGAAGTGACCAACGGAGATTTGCTTACCGAAGGTGAGCGGGCTATTTCCGCACGTAATGTGCAGCTTGTCGTCAAACAGGGTGACATTGGCGCGAATGGCAATTCTATTCAGTCTGACGCACGGAATCTCACACTGGTAGGTGGCGGCAATATCTTTGTTGCCAATGCCGCGGATCTCTTTTCACTTGATGTAACGGCAAATCATCACACCAATCCGAATTATAGCTATGCCATCGAGACATTGGAAAGCAATGCCAGCTTGAGCCTGTCGATTGTCGATGACCCAAATGCAACGATGCAGGTCATGAATCTTGCTGACAAGACCGGTATCGATTTCAGTTTCTCTTCTGATAAAGACGTTTCAGTCGGAACGCTGAATGCGGGGGCAGGCCGGTGGCTGAGTATCTCGGCAACGGGTACGGCGCATAATATTTCGGCTTTTGGCACATCTTCGCTTATCGCGCGCAGCATCTCGTTGAACGCCACGAATTCGATCGGGGCGACGGGCGCGCAGGACGACGGTACCACCCGTATCCAGACCACAGCAAAACAACTGAGCCTTTCCACCGGTTCAGACATTTATGTTGATAACCATCTGGATCTGGCGTCTTTCTCTATCAAGTCCGAGCACATTGCCCAGACCAACCCGACTTATATTGTCACGGCTCCGGAACTGACTTTTTTAATGTCCGACTCTGCCATGACAAATCTCACTACAGTCATCGATAACACGGGTCTGGTATTTTCAATTAATTCAACACGTGGTTTGTATATTGGAACGATCAATACATCCCTGACCGGTTCCGTTACGCTTGAGACCAACAATTCGTCGTTCGGGATATATGGCAATGACTTGAGCAAACCAGTCGTCGCCGGGGCAGTAAAAATT
Organism: Thalassospira sp. TSL5-1; assembly: GCF_001907695.1. Taxonomy (NCBI): domain Bacteria; kingdom Pseudomonadati; phylum Pseudomonadota; class Alphaproteobacteria; order Rhodospirillales; family Thalassospiraceae; genus Thalassospira; species Thalassospira sp. TSL5-1. The sequence continues at coordinate 82,969 of NZ_KV880642.1, read as the reverse complement.
GTTACCCGTGAAAATGCGGCAGTTGGCAAGGACGGCTGGGGCAGTCTTGTTGTTTCGGCCGCGACCCTGGAGCTTGATACGACCGGATCAGTTTACCTATTTGATACGCGCAGGCTTAGCCAGTTGTCTTTGACAACCCGAACCGGGGCGAGCGGTACCTATAAAATCACGGATTTGACGTCCAATCCCGATGGTCAAGCGCAAGATTTCGACCTGGCGGCGCATGCCATTCTCTCTGGGAGTGCGGATGCCAATAACGGCTCTACATATGACAGCATCACGGATAATACCGGCCTGGCGCTGTCCATTGTTGGCGACAATGACGTCACGATCAAGGATATTGACCTTGCCGGTGTGGGCCAGGTTTCGGTTTCAAATATAGATTCCGGTAATATTTACGGTGACGGCATTAATGGCACGGCAGTTAATGCTGCTGTCGTCAGACTGTATTCGAGCACGGGTTCAATCGGTGGAACCGGTACAGAAATCGAGATCAAGGGCGGTACCGTTACGGCCTCTGCCAAAAATGATGTCTCGCTTGCGTTGCAGGGCCGTACCGATCTTGGAACTATCAACATTTCGGGAACCGGCAAAGCAACTGTCGTAAATACCAGTGGCGATATCGCGCTTGGCACGGTTTCGCTCAATGGCAACGATTTCTATCTTGATAACCAGGGTGGTTCCATTCTAAGCGGAACCCTCAATGACACCGGTAACGTCACTTTGATCGCCAATGGCTCGATCGGTAGCCAGAGTGCCATTCAAATGTCAGCGAATGGCAGTGGTACGACCACCCTGCTTCAGATTACGGCAGTTGCAAACGATGGAACAGGCACGGGTTCTGTTGCCGATGGTTCGGTGAATATCACGGAATCCTATGGTTTGATCGTTGGGAATGTTTCTGCGGCCTCCGATGTGACCATTTCCGGGGGAACGTCGTCCGGCAGTAGCCAGAGTGTCACGATTGACGACATTGTTGCGGGCACAGGTGCGGTTACGATTACGGCTGGTTATGGTTCTGTTCTTGCGTCAGGCGGTGGTAGTTCCATTACGGCGGGAAAACTCTCGATTTCAGCTTCGCGGGGCAGCATTGGGGCTTCTGGCGCCGGGATCAGCACAAATGCGACCAAGCTTGACCTCAAGTCGCCACGTAACATTTATGTCAGTTCCGATAGCGACCTTACCAGCCTGTCAATTGATCGCACAAATTCTATCAATAATAGCTATGACAGCAGCGGAAGCCTCTCCATTTCCGCCCAAAATCTTACCTTTGCAGTGAGTGACGGTTCTTCACTGACAACGCTGACTCAGATCGAGGATACAACCGGCCTTGATCTGACATACAAATCAATTGAGTCCCTTCGTATTGGTTCAATTGATGTTGGCAGCGGGAATGTGACGCTCTCTGCGTCTTATAGCAGCGCTATAAGTAATGATCAGACAACAGCCAATATTACCTCGATCAATAGCAGTTCATTGCTTAAAGCGGGGTCTTTGTCCCTGACGGCCTCCAATTCCGACTCAGCAATCGGATCTGGTGGCCAGGCATTGATGCTTGATGTTGATGCGCTTGTTGCGACAGCCGGCACGGGCGGAATGAACGTTAACAATGCGCATGATCTCGCATTGAACGGGATTTCGACCTCGGGTGATCTTGCGATTACGATTGCATCGGGGAACCTTACGGTTGACAGCCTGAGCTATGGCACCGGCAAAGACCTTGCCTTGACGGCAACGCATGGCTCGATCTTCACCGGCGTTGGCAAAAGCCTGTCGCTGAGCAGCGGTAACATTACCCTGAATGCTTCTGACGGTATTGGCTCAAGCACCTCGCGCCTGCAGCTTTCGGGAAGTGGTACAGGTCAGTTCACGGCACATGTGACGGGTGAGGGGGATATTTACCTTAATACCCAGAACGGTATGTCGAACAAGCTTGTTGCCAGCACGACCGATGGTTCGATTGATATTGTTTCAGATGGTGATATCCGTTTGACAGACCTTACCGTGGGCAAAGACGCGGTTGGCAACAACATCATCGTTAATGCGAAATCCGGCAATATCACAATTGGCGGCAATAGTGGTTCTACCGGTGTGGCTGCGGGTGCCAATTTTGGCAAAGTCAACCTGTCTGCCAAGAATGGCGCCATTTACGCTGGCAATGCCAATAGCAGTCTTGGTGCATTTGAGGTGCGCCTGACCGGTGCCAATGGCGTTGGAACCCAGAACAACGCCATTGCCGCCAGTGGACAGCGTGTGCTGGTCTCTGCGACCAATGCAGGTGCGGATATTTATTTGCGCTCGGCAGTGGATGGCACCTTCTCCTCGGTTTCGTCTAACGGCGGTGATATTTCAATCTCTGGCTCGAATGGGGCCAGCATTCTGGTTGCCAGTGCCGTTTCGGCGGCGGGGAGTTCCAGTACGGCAGGCAATATCACGATCACAACCACGGGCGAGGGCGGAAATCTTATTCTTGGTGCGATTAATGCCAAAGGCAGCTCGACGGATGGTAAAATCGTCCTTTCTTCGGAAAATGGCAGCGTTCTTGACGATTTGATTGCCGAAACCCGTATTGTCGGTTCCACCCTTGAAGTTAACGCCGCTAGTGGTGTGGGCTCGGATGCCAATAATCTGCAAACCACGGTTGGCCAGATCATTGGCACGATCGCGACCGGCAATGCCTACATTACCGACGACAACACCAATGGTGTTGATCTGGGCACAGCCCAAAACGCGTTGCGTCTGGTAAATGGTTCGCTGTTCGTTAACACTGGCAATGCGGTGGATCTGGTCAATGTAAAAGCCGAAACCGATGGCAACAACATTACCGTCATCGCTGCAACGGGCGATCTTACTGTCGGGTCCGTTATGGCGGGCGCCACAAGCTTTGATCCGCAAAACCAGCCAGTTTCGTCCAAGGTTACGCTGAAGGCAACCGAGGGATCGATTCTCAGTAGCGGTACTGGTGAAAATCCGGTGCTTATTTCTGGCGATCTTTCGCTTGATGCGAAGCAGAATATTGGTGCCTTTGACTGGCAGCCTGGCCAGACTGCCGATATTGACGCCCTTCAGGTCATTGTCAGCAGTCTTGCCGCGGCAACCCACACGAATGGTTCGGTGATTGCCATCTTTAACCAGGGTGCTGCCGCCATTACGCTGGGGAACAATATCACAGCCGACGGGGCTGTTTCGATTGCGGTCGGTTCCAAGGGCAATGTGACCTGGAGTGATGCCTTTGATAACGCCGTCGATAAATTGTATCTGACGTCGGGTGATGTTCTGACACTTGATGATACGGTCACGGCAGGATCGATCTATGTGTCTGGCAAAAACGACATCGTCAGCACCTCGCAGACAATGCCGCGCACGCTGAAACTTGAAGCAACCACCAGCAACGGGATCGAACTGCACAGTGGTTCGGCTGGCGGCACGACGACGGTTGAAAGCACTGCTACGGCCCTCAAAGCCAGCCTTGCCGAAGTGCAGGACGGTAACGGTAGTGCGCTTGTTATCACCAATACCGGTGCGCTGACAGTGGCAACGCTTTCGGCTTATAACAATGTCACATTAACCAATAATGTGGGTGTTTCAGGCGCGAACATCACCACACATGGCGATGGACACACGGCAGAGATTACAGCGACAACGGGCGATATTGCGGTTGGCACCATCGATACCGGTGCCAACGGAACAATCAATCTTACCTCGACAGCGGGTGCCATCGCGTTTGTTGATAGCCAGTCGTCGGTAACGGCAAATATTCTGTCGTTGCAAAGCTTTGCCGGTATTGGCACCGAAAACCAGAGCTTCAGTACCAATGTCAATACACTGAACGCGACTGTTACCGGAACGGGTAATATCTATACGTCTTACGCCGCAAACCGGTCGACGGGTGTTTTGAATGCTCATGACGGTGATATATTTGTCACCGGCTTGGGTGATCTTGACGTGGTCCTGAACAAAATTGTCCTGGCTGATGGTCACAAGATTGTTGTCAATACCGGTCAGTCGGATGTGACCCTGACAGGGAACTATAATGGCGGCAACCAGACCACCAGCTTTGATGTGACGGGTGCGACCATTACGACCGCTGCCTTTACCACCGGTGGCAGCCAGACCTATAAAGGCACGACCATACTCAATGGTGATTTGCAGGCATCGGCCATTTCGATCACGGGTGACGTGCAGGCCAGAGGCACGGCATTAAGCCTTATCTCGTCGAATAACGGCAATATCACCGTTACCGGCAGTATTGAGGGCACCAATGCAAATGAGGACACATCGCTTACGGTCAATGCCGGTACGGGCGATGTGAGCATCGGCTCGGCAAAGGTTAAAATTGCCAGTGTCGATCTGACAGGGGCGAATATCACGGTTGGGGATGTTACCTCGTCTGGCAGCCAGACCTATAATGGTGCGGCCAATCTTAACGGTGCATATGTTGCCGGGGGTGAGTTCAAGGTAACGGGGGCGGCCCTGTTAACGGGTAATACCAACACGATAATTAATACCTCGTCGAACAACAGCAATGTGACCTTTGGTGGTACGATTGACAGTACCAACACCCGTGGCCTGGAAATCAATTCCGGTTTTGGCGCGATTAACTTTAGCGGAGCAATTGGCGGAACCAATATTCTGCAATATCTCACGCTGACGACTTCGGTTAGCCAGGCCGATCTGCCGACAGATGGGCAGATCGTCTTTGGGACCAATGCCAATGTCAAAGTCGTTGACGATTTCAAACAGGTTGGTGGTCGTCGTATTTCCCTGCCGGTGTCGATTGAAAGTGAACTTGGCAATGTCGAGATCAGCGGTGCAGCTTACCTGAAGGCCGGTGCGACCAGCATTAAGGCCGTGAATGAAAATGAAGGCGGTCGTGTCCAGTTCTTGAGCACGGTTAACGGCAATGCAACCCAGTTGAAGGTCGAAGCCTCTGACAGGATCGAGTTTGTCGGGGATTACACTGACGCCGGTGTTGGTTCAAGTGTTGAACTGATTGCCCCGCAAATGATGGTCAATGCCGTAAGCACCAAAGGTGCGCAAAGCTATACCGGCCAGACCACCCGTATCACGGGCGATCTGACGGCAGGGTCAATCCTGGTGGATGGTAATGCGACTTTGGCCGCACAAATCCAGATGCGTGGTTTGCCGCAGATCGAAACCACCACCTTTGATACCAGTGCGGCAAATGGTGACATCACCATCAAAGGTACCCTGGATGGAAACACTGACAATGTCGTCATGACGGCGGGCACGGGTGCGGTTGCCATTGAGGGGGCCGTAACCAACAGCACAAGCCTGACGATTACCGGTGGCACAATTGCCCTGCATGATGTGACGACGGATCAGGATCAGACCTATACCGGCACCACGACCCTGAACGGGACGTATCAGACCGATACCGACTTTACGGTTGATGGCGGCAGTTTCCTTGCAGGTGATACGGTCATTAATACGCAATCAGGTTCCCTGTTGCTCAAGGGGGCTGTCAACAGTGTTTCCCATGCTGATCTGACGCTCAATCTTGCGAACACCAATACCACCGTTTTTGACTTTGCCCTCGGCAATACCAGCGCCCTTGGCAAGTTGACGATCAATGCCGGTGAAAATGGTGTGACCCAGTTTGCCCGCACGGCCAGCATTTCGGCTCTGGACGGGCTGGTTTACACGGGCGGCATCAAATTGCTGTTGCCTGCCAATATCACCGCAGCCAACGGGCCGATTACGCTTGGCAAGTTGAAACTGGTGGAAGATACTGATCTGCTTGATGAAATTGCGGTCAAACCGCAATCGATTGACGGTGTGATTGCAACCCTGCCGTCGGGCAAGGTGACAATCCGTAGCGGAGATGACATCACGATTGCCGGTTTGATCGGTACCTCGACCGATCTGGTCATGACCTCGGGGACGGGTGATATTCGGATCGGTTCCAAAGAGGGAACGAGTGATCAGAAGATCAATGTCAAATCCCTGAATGTGGCAGTGGCCGGTACGGCAAATCTGTATGGGACAATTGGTGGCATTTCCGGCTTTGACGCATCCTATGAAATCGGTCCGCTAAAATTTGCGCCTTATTTCATCAATGATGCTTTCTGGCGTAATCGCGAACTGCCGCCGGCAGCGACCAAAACGGCACCGCTGCCCAAACCGCCCAGCACCCCGCAGGTTGATACCCTGTTTAACCTGAACGCCCCGACGACCGGTGTCACACCAAACGTGATTGCCGCCTTCGCCGCGCCAACAGTTCTGAATGTCGGAACGACCCCGGTTGGTATTCCGGCAACCATTAGCCCGTCGGTGATCAACACGACAGGCACCGGAACAGGTGGTGGCCGCGTGACGGTTAATCCGGCCGGAGGGACGACTGGCGGAGGTGTGTCCTCTGGTGGCGGCGGGTTTGGTTCTGCTGGCGGTGGTGCCTTTGGCACGACCGGCACTGGCGGCGCAGCGGGTTCTGGCCTGGGCTCTGGCTCTGGCACGGGTCTTGGCGGCGGCGACAATACTGGGGGTACGGCACCGGATGGTGGTAGCAATTCCAATGGTGGCAATGAGCCGGGCGTTGTTGGCGGGCAGTCCAGTGATAGCGATTTGATCCAATCGAATGATCAATAATTCAATTGAAGAACATGAAAAACCAATGAGTGAAGTGAGGAAAATTCGTGGCTAAGGAAAGCAAGACAAACGGTGTAGCGAAAAAAGGTGCAGCAAGTGCCTCGGCAGGCGCTGGCGGTGCGGCATCAGCATTGCCGCTGTTTTACAGCAAGCCGCGTGCAGTGCTGGCGGAACGGCATGGCAATATGTCGCTGACCCCGACGTCGGATTTTTCATTTGCTGCCAACACCAATTCGGTGCCGATCGTGGCAACCGAACTGCCGATGGTGTGCAAGAATTATCCGATCCTGTTTACCGACGGGGCGCAGACCCAGATGGTTGCGCTGCTGGGCTTGCGCGCCTCTGAAAATCTGATGGTCGATGACAAGGGCAACTGGACTCCGGGTACCTATGTTCCGGCTTATATCCGCCGTTATCCTTTCATCTTTTTTGAGAATGAAGAAAAAAGCCAATACACCCTGTGTGTGGATGAAGATGCCAAAACCGTTGTCGAAGGCACGGAAAACCCGTTCTTTGTGGATGGTGAGCCGTCCAAAATGACGCAGGGTGCGCTGGATTTCTGCCGCGATTATCAGGCGCATTATGTTGCAACTGCCGAGTTCCTCAAGGCAATCAGCGAAGCTGACCTGCTGGTGGAAAACCGTGCCGATGCGACGCTGGCCGATGGCAGTAAGCTTAGCTTGTCGGGTTTCAAGGTGATTGATGAGACCAGGTTCAACGCCCTTGATGATGAAACCTTCCTGGCGTGGCGCAAGCGTGGCTGGTTGCATCTGGTGTATTGCCATTTCATTTCCAATGGCAACTGGAATGCACTGGTCGAACGGGCGGCGATGAAGGTCGCAAATTAAGGTAGTGATAGGCCATAAGGCAGGTGCTCTGAGACCTAATGCTGGACCGCCGGAGATCAGAGTTCTCCGGCTTTTATCACGGTGACAGGCTGGTAACATCGCCGGGATAATGCAGTGAAATCGGGACCTTGTACCCGATTGCCGAATGAGGACGATCCTCGTTGTAGTGTCTACGCCAATTCTCTAACTTTTCACGGGAATCTGCAAGGCTCGTGAACCAGTGGGTGTTCAGACATTCCATCCGTAGCTTGCTGTTAAAAGCTTCAATGAAGCCGTTATCTGTCGGTTTTCCAGGACGTGAGAAGTCCAGTGTAACGCTATTTGCATCGGCCCAGAGATCGAGATCACGAGAGATAAATTCGCTGCCATTATCCACCCTGATCGTTTTTGGATAACCAGCTTGCTTGCATACTCTTTCGAGCGTCTGAACCACATCCTCACCCCGCTAGGTAAACCGAGGGTCAGTAGCAGGACAATAGCGTGAATGGGTATCGACAATGGTCAGAATGCGTAACTTCGTTCCGGTGGCAAGCTGATCATGCACAAAATCCATCGCCCGGATGTCGTTTGGTCCGACTGCAATCTGCCGGTGCTCGCGCAGCTTGGCCTTGACCCGCCGCTTGGGATGCCTGTTTCTGAGTTGGAGACCCAACTCTTTGTAAATTCGACGCGTTTTTTCATGTTGATCACCCAACCTTCCCGGCGCAACAGGACGTGAACACGTCGATAGCCATAACGAACACGCGCTTCCCAAATCGCCTTGATCCGTCCGACGGGATTTGTAGTGATAGGTCGAGGTGTTAAACGGCAAAACCCTGCAGGCCCGCCTGATTGATATTCCCCATTCCACTAACATCCCGTTGACCAGCTTGTGCTTCCAGGCAGGTCTTAAAGCTTTCGGCAAATAACATCTTGACGCATTTCACGATCAAGTGTCAGGTCCGCAACAATCTTTTTCAGCCGATTATTCTCATCTTCAAGAGCCTTCAGCCGGCGCATCTCGTCGGGTAACAAACCCGCATATTTCTTTTTCCAGTTGAAATATGTCGCCTGACTGATACCGGCCTTGCGACATATTTCCGCAACCGGCATTCCACTCTCGCCCTGCTTCAAAATAAACGCCTTCTGTGCGTTCGAAAAATTCGATGCTTTCATATCTTCCGCTCCTTTTTCCAACCAGAAATCTAGCGCGGAAAACTCCAATCAAAAACGATCCAGTTTAAAGGGCGCAGAGCACCTGAATCTGATCAAACTCGACTTTCTCTAGTTATAAATACTTAAATATTTCATATTTATCAGTAGGTTGGCGCGTTCTCAGGCACGGTTCGCGACGGTTAGATTTTGTCAGAATTGCGGAATTGCACGTCACTTAAGAAGCCGACTATAAAAACCTATATAAGAGTATTTTTTGTTGAGCTTTAGCTAAGTCTGCAAGGAAAAATAGTATTGTTATACCAATGCTAACGGCTAGTTAGCGCATCCCGTTCGTATGGGGCGTTCGTGTTGCGCTACGGAATTTATCTGGGGGATTGCGTGAAGAAATACAATGGCTTTATGCGACGTTATTGCGTTGCGGGTATCACCTGTTCGTTGCTCATATTGGGCTCTGGTATGCAGGCTTGGGCGCAGACAGTACCGTCGAAATTGCCTTCGGGTGCCGAAGCCGGTCGTGATCTCTCCCAGCCAGATATTCCGATGCCGTCCAGTAAAGCAGGTAGCATTTCCGTGCCAGGCGCGGCAGCGGTCGAAGTCCCGCCTGGGGCAGAAAATGCCAAATTTATTTTGACGTCATTCGTTATAGAAGGGGCAACGGCTTTCCCCGCCGACGAATTGGCATCATTTTACCAGGATATGCTTGGTAAAACGATCACCGTGGCTGACGCATTCAGGATTGCTGCGAATATTGAGCTTAAATATCGAAATGCGGGATATGTGATTTCGCGCGTGATTGTCCCTCCCCAGGAAGTCACCGACGGCGTTTTCAAGATCCGCGTCGTGGAAGGATTTATTTCCGATATCGTCGTGCAGGAGGATGTTGGGCCGGTCAGCGCAGCTATTAAAAGGTTGTTAAACCCGATCATAGGTAAAACACCGATTACCGTTGACGAAATGGAACGCCGCCTGCTTTTGGCAAATGACCTGGCGGGTATGACGGTTCGCGCAACGCTAAAACCGTCCCAAACCGCACCTGGCGGGTCGGAAATGCTGGTCGAGGCAGATCGCGAAGCTGTTTCCGGCATGGTTTCATTGGATAACCGTAATTCCCCCTATTCCGGTAATGCGGAAGGCCTGGGACAGGTTCAGTTCAACTCTTTCGGCTCACATGGCGATCAGGTTGCTATTCAAACCCAGCTCTCCTCGCCAATCGAGAGGTCCTGGTCTGTCAGCGCCAATTATCAGGGCATGTTTTCTGATGACGGGCTCACACTCGGCTTTAATTCCAGCTATGGTCGCTCCCGCCCGGGGAAAGAGCTTGACGTCCTTGATGTTAACAGTGTCGTGATTGCCGAGCGTGGCGTTGTCACATATCCGCTTATTCGCTCTCGCCTGCAAAATTTACGTGTATCGGGCGAATATGAATACCGTGCGATCGATACCGACATGCTGGATAATCCGTTTAATCGGGATCGACTGCATATCGTGCGGGCAGGGCTGAGTTATGACCGGACGGATACCTGGCAGGGCATTACGGCTGCCCGTGTGACCCTTCATCGTGGTCTTGGTATCTTGAATGCGACGGAAAAGGGCAACCCCCTGGCGTCGCGTGCAGATGCAAGTGGTTCCTTCACCAAGGCTACGATGGAACTGACCCGTATTCAGCAGGTAACGCAAACGGTCAGTCTGCTTGCCACGGCGACGGGGCAATATGCCGTTGATCCTCTGTTGGCCAGCGAAGAAATCGCCCTGGGCGGATCCAATTACGGACGTGGTTTTAATGCCAATGAATTTTCGGGCGATGATGGCTGGGCGACGTCCCTTGAAGTCCGCTATTCGCCCGATCTGCCCGAAATGTTCCCTAACGGTATCCAGTTTTACAGTTTCGTCGATAGCGGCCAGGTCTGGAATATCGACGATAACGTGTCGCATGCGCGTACCAGTGCCTCCTCCTTTGGTGGCGGTATTCGCCTGAACATTCTGGATAATCTCTTTGCATCGGCTGAAGTGGCAAAAGGATTCCGCAAACCCACGTCGGATTCCTCGGCAAAGCCCCAGGCCTTCTTCACCCTTACAGCCAAATTTTAAGTGCGGGTCAGCATTATGAGCAAAAACAGCTTCACCCTTCGGACACGTCGTCTTTCGAAATCCGCTGCAAAATCTGCTGCTATGGTCTCTCTGAAGGCAAACGGGAATTTGGCACCCGCCCGCAAGCGCCCGGCAAAGGATCTGACGCCCTTTAATCTTCTGGCCGGTGCGACTGCGCTTGGATCGCTTTTTTATGCGATGGCGCCGCTGGCCCAGGCGCAGCCAAACCTGCCGCAGGGCGGTAGTGTTGCGGCTGGTAATGTCACGATTGGCCAGTCTGCGCCCGATACGATGAATGTCGTGCAGGGGTCGAACTCGGCCATTGTGAACTGGCAGAGCTTTAACGTTGGCAGTGGCCATACCGTCAATTTCCAGCAGCCCAATGCCAGCAGTGTCATCCTTAACCGTGTTGTCGGCAATGATCCATCCTCCATTTTCGGGACGATCAGGGCAAATGGTAATGTGATGCTGGTGAACCCGAATGGTGTGGTGTTTGGCCCCGGGTCGCGGGTGGATGTTGGCGGCCTTGTCGCAACTACGGCTAATATCCGCGATGCCGATTTTATGGCGGGTCATTACAATTTTGACCTGGCATCGGTCAATCCCTCTGCATCGATTGTCAATGCGGGCGATATCAGCATCCGTGATGCCGGGCTTGCCGCACTTGTCGCGCCGACTGTCGAGAATTCCGGGGTCATTAATGCCCGTTTGGGCAAGGTTTCCCTGGGCGGAGCAAAAACCTTTGCCCTGGATTTTCAGGGGGACGGCCTGCTGAGCTTTGGTGTCGATGCCGATGTCGATACAGCGCCGCTTGACCAGGAGGGGGGGCAGGTTGCGTCCCTGGTCAGCAATAGTGGCTCGATCATTGCCGATGGTGGCGTTGTTGCCATCTCCGCCCGCGCGGTAAAGGATGTGATTGATAATGTTGTCAACACCCAGGGTCTGATCCAGGCCAATAGTGTATCCGCGTCCAATGGGCGCATCATCCTCTCGGGGGGGGATCATGGCACGGTTGTGGCTGGAGGCAGCCTTAAGGCAACGGGGAATGATTCCGGTGAAACCGGCGGCAGCATCATTGCGACCGGTGATAAAATTGCGGTTGGCGCACATGCCGACATTGACGCCTCCGGCCATGCCGGTGGTGGTCTGGTTGCGATTGGCAGTGAAGGCGACGGCGAAAAGGGCCGGGGCACCGGTGCCTGGTCAAACGAAGTTGATGTTGCCAAAACCGCCAGCCTGAAGGCGGATGCCATTGATCATGGCAATGGCGGCAATATAACGCTTCTTTCCGAAAAACTGACCGACTTTGGCGGCAGCATTTCCGCTCGCGGCGGGGCGGAAGGCGGCAATGGCGGCTTTGCCGAAGTTTCAAGCCATAAAAACATCAAATTGACCGGATCGATCGATTTGAATGCACCGAATGGCGATGCGGGAACCTTCCTTTTGGACCCTGACAGCCTAAAGATTGTCGCCGGATCTGGTGGTAGCCAGGATGGTAACGCTGGTGACGGGAATATTGGATCCGGCGATCAAAACAATGGTCAAAATACTGTTTCGGCCAGTGTATTGGAAGGAATTTCGGAAAATGCAGATATCACTCTCGAAGCAACCGGGCTGATTACGGTTGATACCAGCCTTAATTTGAAAACAAAAGCAGGTCATTCTTTTAAGCTAGAATCGACCGGTGCGGAGGGTATTACATTTACGGATGCAGCGAATATAATTTCTACTGGAGGTGGTGAAGTATTTTTGCTCGCAGAAACAGCCGGTGCAAGCATCAGAAATGTTCCAAATATAAGTACTCACACTCACTCTTCTAAAGGCTATGTGGAAATCAAGGCAGATAAGGACATTGAGCTGGCTGGCGAGATAGAAACTGGAGGGCAAAACGTTTTTATAAAATCTAATAATGGATCCATTTATAAGAAATCTGGTTCCATGGAAGATCAGCGTATACATGCGTACATACTTTATCTTTATGGTAAGAATATTGGATCTGCTGATAATCCTATTCCTATATCTTCTTCCGTATTAGAGCTGCACTCTTCCGAGAATGTCTATGTTGAATCGAAATGGTCAATTAATTATCTTGATTTTTATCGTGATTATTCGAGGGAGGATGGAGGTCCTACAAATAAAACTTTTTCTTTTTACTCTGCTGATTCCAAGCAGAAAATTTTTATAACTGAAAATGGTGATTTAACGAATTTTGAAAATTTTACGTCCACAGGTGGCCCTCAGCTTAGATATTATACGTCTGGGACAGTTAAAATTGGTAAAGTCGATGTTTCTGGAGGGAATCTTATTCTTTCAACGGATTCTGGAAGCGTTTTATCAGCAGATGATAATTCTCTCTTAAAGATAGGGCGTTTGAGTATAAATGTTGGAGGTGAGGGTTCTTCGATTGGTTCATCTGATCAGCCATTGCTCACGAATGTTGAGTCTCTGTCTGCAATAGCGAATGGAAATATTAATATTCAAAATTCGGGTTCAGATGTTCTGGATATTGGTGGTTTTAGCTCTTTTAATGGAGACGTTACCCTTAAGACAGACGGAGATCTTTCCGCTTACGCTAGACTGTTCGGAGAAACTGTCTCCATTGCGGCGAAAAACATCGGTAGTAATAAAGATACCATCTGGACTCAGGCGGCGCACCTGAATCTGACCTCGTCTGGTGATATCAAGGTTTCATCGTACACGGATTTGACATCGCTTACGATTGACGGCAGCGGTCATACGGATGACAGTGACCGGACCCTTGCCATTAGGGCCGGGGGGTTGACCTGGTCTGTCACAGATCAGGCTGGTGTAACAACCTTTAACAATGTTACCGATACAACGGGCCTTGATTTTACCTATAAATCATCCGGTGCGATCCAGGTTGGTACCGTTAATGTCGGGGAAGGAAAGGTCAATCTTGCTGCCGGTTCCGGTAGTATTACCTCGATAGATGAAAATTCAATGCTGACGGCAAGCGAGTTGACTATTTCCGATGCTGATGCTGTTGGTTCAGATGATCATCCTTTTCTAACACAGATTAAATCTTTTAGTGCAGTATCGAGCCATTTTATTGACGACCCGATTTATTTGGAAAACACAGGGTTTTTGAAATTATCTTCCGTTCAAATCGTAAATAAAGATTTGAAGATTACCTCGAGCCAGGATATCGAGGTGATCGGCGATGTGAATGTCGGTTGGGGTAATGTTTCGCTGGTGTCCAAAGAAGGCGCGGTGCGTGCAAAGGCATCCGGGCAGAAGCCATTAATTTCAGCAAACAGTCTGACGGTTTCCGGCACCGCGATTGGGGCACCGGACAACGCCATCAATACTGGTGCGAAGGATCTACGGCTGACCTCGTCCGGTAATATTTATGTTAAATCGACCGGGGATTTGAGAGCGCTTACGATCGACGGCAGCGGGCATACGGATGATAGTGACCGGACCCTTGCCATCAGCGCAGAGGGTTTGACTTGGTCTGTCACTGATCAGGCTGGTGCGACAACCTTTGAAAATGTTGTCGATGAGTCGGGACTTGTTTTTAATTTCACCGATACTGCAAATCGACTTGTGATTGGCAATGTGAATGTTAACCGGGATTTGAATACTAGCCTGAGCTCTGTGAGCTTAACAGGTCTGGCTATAGGGTCCTTCGATAAAAATTCGCAGTTAGCAGCGAATTATCTGACGCTTAACGCAACAGTTGGAAATTCGTTTATTGGTTCAGCCGATCAGGCATTAGTCACGAATGTTAAGTTGCTATATGCAAGGGCGAATGGAAATATTAATATTCAAAATTCGGGTTCAGATGCTCTAAGTGTTGGTTATCTCACATCTTATAATGGAGACCTTGCGCTCAAGACAGGCGGAGATCTTTCTGTTTTTCAGACTCTGGAGGGCAAATCTGTCTCCATTACGGCGCAAAATATTGGTAGTGATGAAAATACCGTCAATACTTATACGACGCGACTGGATCTAACCTCGTCTGGTGATATTAATGTTAAATCGCTCAAGGATTTGGTATCTCTTGCGATTGACGGCAGCGACCATGCCGATAACAGTGACCGAACCCTTGCCGTCATTGCCGAGGGTTTGACCTGGTCTGTCGCGGATCAGGCTGGTGTAACAACCCTGGAAACTGTTACCGATACAACGGGCCTTGATTTTACCTATAAATCAGCCGGTGCGATCCAGGTTGGTACCGTTAATGTCGGGGAAGGAAAGGTCAATCTTGCTGCCAGTTCCGGTCGTATTACCTCGACAGATCAAAACGCGCTGTTGACAGCAAAATCCCTGACACTTGAATCAGCATCCGGTGTTGGTACCAGCGAAAATTATTTGCAAACTTCCGTTGGTGAAATTGTCGGAAATATAACCTCCGGGGATGTTTTTATTCATGATCATGCGTCGGTCGGACTTGGAAATGAAACGACGGCGTTGTCTCTTGCCAATGGGTCGCTGACGGTCGAGGCGCAAAACGGTGTCACGATCAATCAGGTCCTGGCCAGGACCGAAGGCAACAATGTTTCAGTCACCACACAAACCGGCGATATCAAGGTCAGTTCCCTTCTTGCGGGTGCCAGCGACTTTGCCACCAACGATCTTCCGGTCATTTCGAAAGTAACGCTGAAGGCGGTCAATGGCTCAGTCATCATTGATGGCGAGTCTCAGAAAGATCTCAACATAATGGCCGGCCAGCTTGTGCTGGAGGGGAAAAATAATGTTGGTGCCACTGATGCGCCGCTAGAGGTGAATGTCGCGGGTTGGGATGCCACCACGCATATTGATGGTTCCGTGATAGCGGTTCATAATCAGCGTGATGTCGATTTTACGCTGGGTGATAGTATCCACGCCACCGGCCATGTGTCGATTGACATCAGTTCCAGGGGCAATATCAATTGGGGAGATTTTGACAATGACACAATCGACAGTCTGCATCTTTCTTCCGATAAAACCCTGACACTTGCTGAAAATGTCACGGCAGGCGAGATTTATGTTGCGGGCAAGAATGACATTGTCACTGTATCTGGTGATACACCCCGCACCCTGAATCTTACGGCAACCACTGGCAAGGGTATTGAAGTGCATAGTGGTTCGGCTGGTGGAAACATAACAATCAACAGCTCGACGACGGCACTCACTGTGGAACTTACAGGCGATAGCGCGGCGCTTGTTGTTCATAACACGGGTGCGCTGGCGTCAATGAGCCTGTCGGCCCATAATGATGTAACGCTTGACAATGATGGCGATGTCAGCGGCGGCCCGATCAGGACTTACGGGTCGGGCCATACGGCACGGGTTACGGCCAAAACCGGTGACATTACGGTTGGTGACATTGATACCGGTTCGGAAGGGACGATCGAGCTTGTTTCGACACTGGGTAGCATTAAATTGTCGGAGAAGCAGCCTGACCTGATAGCGAAGACATTATTACTGACCAGTGCGAAAAACATTGGTTCGGAAGACAGGTATTTTCATGCGGGCGTTCAGACGCAGAGTGCGACTGTTACCGGTACCGGCAATATTTATATGTCTTATGACCCGGATAGTACGACCGGTATCCTGAAGGCCAGTGACGGGGATGTCTTTGTTTCCGGGCTTGGTGACCTGTCTGTCGATTTGTCCAAAATCGATCTTTCTGACGGGCACAAATTTGTTGGTTCAGCTGGCTCAAACGCGCTTAAAGCGCAGGGCAGTTATGACAATCAGAACAAAGATGTTGACTTTGATCTGACGGGTAATTCCGTTGATGTTGGCGAAATCAAAACCGCCGGGGTTCTGACTGTTAAGGGTGATGCAACACTTTCAGGCAATCTCTCTACGGGTGGTATTGATATTAAGGGTAATGCGACCGTTGGTGGTGCCGATCTGGGTTACAATACCGTAAATGGCGGGAATATTAACATTTCCGGCGATATCGACAGTAACAATGATGAAACCGGTTTTGACCTGACGATGAATGCAGGCTCAGGTAACATTTCCATCGGTGGTTCTGTAAAAAACAGCATTTCTGATCTGAGCCTGACAGGCGCAAATATTTCCCTTGGCAATGCAACAACGTCAGGAAAACAGCTTTATACCGGTGCCACCACGCTTGATGGGGATTATGTTGCCGGTGGTGACTTCACGGTCACGGGTGCCACCGTGCTGGCGGAAAATACGACGGTTGACACCACATCCCATAACGGCAATGTGACCTTTGACGGGACGATTGACAGCAGCGAGGCCGGTTCTCGCAGCCTGTCGGTCAATTCCGGTTCTGGCAGCATGAACTTCAAGGATGCGCTTGGGAAAACAAACCTGCTTCAATCTGTGACGCTGACGTCATCTGCCGATTCAGAAAACCCTGAGCTTGGTGGCGATATTGCGTTTGCAGCGGTTGCCAATGTCAGTGTGGTTGGCGATTTCCAACAGCTGGGCGGCCGTAATATTGACCTGCCCGCATCGATTGAAAGTGCGACTGGCAATATTGATATCAGCGGTGCGGCCCGACTGAAGGCCGGTGCCAGCAGCATCAAGGCCCTGAATGACAAAGAAGGTGGCCAGGTCCGTTTCCAGAGTACGATTACGGGCAGCGCGACCCAGCTGACGGTTGAAGCCGGTCAGAAAATCGCATTTGAGGGTGCCTATCGCGATGAAGGTGACGGGGCGTCTGTCGCCTTGAAGGCCCCCAAAATTGTGGTGAATGCGGTTACGACCAAGGCAGCGCAAAGCTACACCGGAACCACGACTCTCAATGGTGATCTTGCCGCAGGATCGATCCTTGTGGATGGCGATACTGTTCTTGGTCGGGATGGCGGGCCGTCTGATCCCGTAACCACGACACTTGATACAAGTGCGGCAAACGGGACCATCACGCTGAAGGGCACGCTGGATGGCGGTCGCGGCAATGTTGTTATGAAGGCCGGAGGCGGAGATGTTGCGATTGAGGGTGCAGTATCGAACAGCAACAGCCTGACTATTACGGGCGACACCATTGCCCTGCATGATGTGACGACGGATAAGAACCAGTCTTATAACGGTGCCACCACGCTTGATGGGGATTATGTTGCCGGTGGTGACTTCACGGTCACGGGTGCCACCGTGCTGGCGGAAAATACGACGGTTGACACCACATCCCATAACGGCAATGTGACCTTTGACGGGACGATTGACAGCAGCGGGGAAGGTGCTCGCAGCCTGTCGGTTAATTCCGGTTCTGGTCGCATGGACTTCAAGGATGCGCTTGGGGAAACAAACCAGCTTCAATCTGTGACCCTGACGTCCTCTGCCGATTCAGAGGACCCTGAGCTTACTGGCGATATTGCGTTTGCAGCGGTTGCCAATGTCAGTGTGGTTGGCGATTTCCAACAGCTGGGCGGCCGTAATATCGACCTGCCCGCATCGATTGAAAGTGCGACTGGCAATATTGATATCAGCGGTGCGGCCCGACTGAAGGCCGGTGCCAGCAGCATCAAGGCCCTGAATGACAAAGAAGGTGGCCAGGTCCGTTTCCAGAGTACGATTACGGGCAGCGCGACCCAGCTGACGGTTGAAGCCGGTCAGAAAATCGCATTTGAGGGTGCCTATCGCGATGAAGGTGACGGGGCGTCTGTCGCCTTGAAGGCCCCCAAAATTGTGGTGAATGCGGTTACGACCAAGGCAGCGCAAAGCTACACCGGAACCACGACTCTTAATGGTGATCTTGCCGCAGGATCGATCCTTGTGGATGGCGATACTGTTCTTGGTCGGGATGGCGGGTCGTCTGATCCCGTAACCACGACACTTGATACAAGTGCGGCAAATGGGACCATCACGCTGAAGGGCACGCTGGATGGCGGTCGCGGCGATGTTGTTATGNGTATCGAACAGCAACAGCCTGACTATTACGGGCGACACCATTGCCCTGCATGATGTGACGACGGATAAGAACCAGTCTTATAACGGTGCCACCACGCTTGATGGGGATTATGTTGCCGGTGGTGACTTCACGGTCACGGGTGCCACCGTGCTGGCGGAAAATACGACGGTTGACACCACATCCCATAACGGCAATGTGACCTTTGACGGGACGATTGACAGCAGCGGGGAAGGTGCTCGCAGCCTGTCGGTTAATTCCGGTTCTGGTCGCATGGACTTCAAGGATGCGCTTGGGGAAACAAACCAGCTTCAATCTGTGACCCTGACGTCCTCTGCCGATTCAGAGGACCCTGAGCTTACTGGCGATATTGCGTTTGCAGCGGTTGCCAATGTCAGTGTGGTTGGCGATTTCCAACAGCTGGGCGGCCGTAATATCGACCTGCCCGCATCGATTGAAAGTGCGACGGGGAATATTGACATCAGCGGTGCGGCCCGTCTGAAGGCCGGTGCCAGCAGCATCAAGGCCCTGAATGAAGGGGAAGGGGGCCAGGTCCATTTCCAGAGCACGATTACGGGCAGCGCCACCCAGCTGACGGTTGATGCAGGCCGGAAAATCGCATTTGAGGGCGCCTATCGCGATGAAGGTGACGGGGCGTCTGTCGCCTTGAAGGCCCCCAAAATTGTGGTGAATGCGGTTACGACCAAGGCGGCGCAAAGCTATACCGGAACCACGACTCTCAATGGTGATCTTGCCGCAGGATCGATCCTTGTGGATGGCGATACTGTTCTTGGTCGGGATGGCGGGTCGTCTGATCCCGTAACCACGACACTTGATACAAGTGCGGCAAATGGGACCATCACGCTGAAGGGCACGCTGGATGGCGGTCGCGGCGATGTTGTTATGAAGGCCGGAGGCGGCGATGTTGCGATTGAGGGTGCGGTATCGAACAGCAATAGCCTGACTATTACGGGCGACACCATTGCCCTGCATGATGTGACGACGGATAAGAACCAGTCTTATAACGGTGCCACCACGCTTGATGGGGATTATGTTGCCGGTGGTGACTTCACGGTCACGGGTGCCACCGTGCTGGCGGAAAATACGACGGTTGACACCACATCCCATAACGGCAATGTGACCTTTGACGGGACGATTGACAGCAGCGGGGAAGGTGCTCGCAGCCTGTCGGTTAATTCCGGTTCTGGCCGCATGGACTTCAAGGATGCGCTTGGGGAAACAAACCAGCTTCAATCTGTGACCCTGACGTCCTCTGCTGATGCAGAAGATTCTGAGCTTACTGGCGATATTGCGTTTGCAGCGGTTGCCAATGTCAGTGTGGTTGGTGATTTCCAACAGCTGGGTGGCCGTAATATCGACCTGCCCGCATCGATTGAAAGTACCAATGGCAATATTGATATCAGCGGTGCGGCCCGTCTGAAGGCCGGTGCCAGCAGCATCAAGGCCCTGAATGACAAAGAAGGTGGCCAGGTCCGTTTCCAGAGTACGATTACGGGCAGCGCGACCCAGCTGACGGTTGAAGCCGGTCAGAAAATCGCATTTGAGGGTGCCTATCGCGATGAAGGTGACGGGGCGTCTGTCGCCCTTAAGGCCCCGCAAATTGCCCTGCATGATGTGACGACGGATAAGAACCAGTCTTATACCGGTGCCACCACGCTTGATGGTACGTATCAATCAGGGCGGGATTTCACGGTTGATGGTGACATTGATGTTGCAGATGATACCGAAATAAGTACCCGAAATGGTATCCTTCTGCTTAAGGGGGCTGTTAGCAGTATTAAGCATGCGGACCTGACGCTGAATACCGGTGATGCCAAGACTGTATTTGATGAATCGCTGGGGGACGATATCAATACCCTTGGCAAGTTGACGATCAATGCGGGTGAAAATGGTGTGACCGAGTTTGCCCGCGCGGCCAGCATTTCGGTTCTGGACGGGTTGGTTTACACGGGTGGCATTGAACTGCTGCTGCCGGCAAACATCACTTCGACCAATGGCCCGATTACCCTTGGCAAGCTGAAACTGGTGGAAGATACCGACCCGCTTGATGAAATTGCGGTTAAGCCGCAATCGATTGACGGGGTGATTGCAACTCTGCCATCGGGCAAGGTGACAATCCGCAGTGGTGACGACATCACGATTGCCGGTTTGATTGGCACCTCTACCGATCTGGTTATGACGTCGGGTAAGGGCGATATTCGTATTGGCTCGAAAGAAGGAACCGAAGAGCAGAAGATCAATGTCCGCTCCCTGAATGTCGCAAAGGCGGGTTCGGCTAATCTTTACGGGAAAATTGGCGGTTCTTCCGGTTTAGAGGCATCGTTCGAGATTGGACCGCTAAAATTTGCGCCATATTTCATCAATGATGCTTTCTGGCGTTATCGTGAACTGCCTTCGTCAGCAGACAAAACGGTACCGATGCCTAAACCACCAAGCACCCCGCAGGTTGATGGCTTGTTTAATCTGAATGCGCCGGCGACCGGTGTCACTTCAGATGTTCTGGCTGCCTTTGCCTCCCCTGATGTTCTGAGTGTAGGAACGGCACCGACTGGTATTTCGGCGAGCCAAAGCCCGGGGGTGCTTAATACATCGAATGCCTCCTCAGGTGAGGGACAGGGCGCTGGTGATAATTCATCTGATATCGGGAACAGTTCTAATGATGGCAATCAGCCCGGCGTTGCCCGTGGGCAGTCGAGTGATAGTGATTTGATCCGGACGAATGACTAGTAATTCGACGGGACGAAACAAAGATTAACCAAAGAAACGAGGAATAGCCTTGGCTAAGGAAAGCAAAAATAACGGTGCGACCAAACAGGCGGCAGCAAGTCTGCCGCTGTTTTACAGCAAGCCGCGTGCGGTTCTGGCGGAACGGCATGGCAATATGTCGCTGACCCCGACGTCGGATTTTTCATTTGCCGCCAACACCAATTCGGTGCCGGTTGTGGCAACCGAACTGCCGATGGTCTGCAAGAATTATCCGATCCTGTTTACCGACGGGGCGCAGACCCAGATGGTTGCACTGCTGGGCTTGCGCGCCTCTGAAAACCTGATGGTCGATGACAAGGGTAACTGGTCCCCGGGTACCTATGTTCCGGCCTATATCCGCCGTTATCCCTTCATCTTTTTTGAAAATGAAGACAAAAGCCAATACACCCTGTGTGTGGATGAAGATGCCAAAACCGTTGTTGAAGGCACGGAAAACCCGTTCTTTGTGGATAGTGAGCCGTCCAAAATGACGCAGGGTGCGCTGGATTTCTGCCGCGATTACCAGGCACATTATGCCGCGACGGCAGAATTCCTCAAGGCAATCAGCGAAGCGGACCTTTTGGTGGAAAACCGGGCCGATGCGACGCTGGCCGATGGCCGCAAGCTTAGCCTGTCGGGTTTTAAGGTGATTGACGAGGCCAAGTTCAACGCGCTGGATGATGAAACTTTCCTGGCGTGGCGCAAGCATGGCTGGTTGCATCTGGTGTATTGCCATTTTATTTCCAATGGCAACTGGAATGCGCTGGTCGAACGCGCAGCGATGAAGGTCGCAAACTGACGGCGGTTTTTTGCCTGTTAAACATCATCCTCCCCCGATACAAAAATATCGGGGGATTTTTTTTTGACATGTTGTCATCGCCGTTGCTTTTGGCGATCTTGGACAAGCCTAGTGATTTTAGGGGTGACGAGACGGGCCCCTGTGTTAAGAACGCAGTCTTGGCTGGTCTGATATTTTGGGGATAGGGGGTTGTTTTGAGCAAGATTTTGGTGACAGGTGGCGCGGGTTTTATTGGCCGTTATACATGCCGCGCACTGGGTGCTGCCGGACACGATGTGACAATTTACGATAATTTCAGCAATGCCAGCCGTGATGGCCTTGAAGGTTTGGGGCGCATTCTCGAGGCGGATATTCGCGACCGGGCTGCCTTGAAGGATGCCGTGATGTCGGCAGATCATATCGTGCATTTGGCCGCCCTTGTCAGTGTGCCGATCTCGATTGAAATGCCCGCACAGGTATTTGACATCAATGTCGCGGCAACCGAACAATTGTTTGATGTATGCCGGGAAACCGGTTTTGCCGGACGGGTGATCTATGCCAGCTCCGCCTCGGTTTATGCCAATGACCTGCAAGGCAATTTCCGCGAGGAATGGGCAACCGGGCAGGGGCTGTTATCGCCCTATGCGTCAAGCAAATTTATCAACGAAATTCAGGCTGGCATTTACCACACCTGTTACGGGCTTAAAACAACCGCCTTTCGGTTTTTCAATGTGTATGGTGCGGGCCAGGACCCGAAAAGCCCTTATAGTGGCGTAATTACCCGTCTGCTCGAAGCCCGGGATGAAGGCAAGAAATTTACCATTTTTGGCGATGGTTCGATCACGCGGGATTATATCGCGGTGGAAGATATCGCCGGGGCCATTGCCTTGTTGGCCGGTTTTGACGGTACCGCGCCCCGGGTAATGAATTTGGGCACCGGACAGAAGACGACCTTGACCGAACTGGTTAACGCCTGGCAGGACGCCACCGGACAGGCCCTGGATTATGACTATGGTCCGGCCCGGCCGGGGGATCAGCAACATAGCTGTGCCGATATTGGTCTGGTGCGCAAAATACTGCCGGACTGGCAGCCGGTGTCGCTGGGTGAAGGTTTAACGCGCTGGGTCGGGCGTTAAGTTCATTAAGGTCGCTTTAGTGAAAATCATGGCTGTCAATTTTCAGGCGGCTGGTTTTGGCATGGTCCTGTTCGTGACGCTGGCCCAGATCCTCCAGTTGACGGGTTGTGTCGGGGGCCGATGGTTGGGGGGATGTGGGGGATGTCCCCGTATGGGCGGGTACGCCCGTACCTCCGGTGCCGGTAGCCCAGCGCAGGTTGCGCGGATGGCCGCCGGACTGGCGGCTGATTTTGGTATTGTCACTCAGGCTTTGCAACATGCCGGAAAGATCAACCAGTTTTTCCGCGACAATGTGGGTAACATTGTCCTTGCGCTGAAACCGGCCCGAAACGCCCAGCAGTGTTGCCGTCATCACCTCGCGGCGGTGCTCTTCCATCACCTTGGACCAGACAACCAGATTGACGATGCCGGTTTCATCCTCCAGCGTAATAAAAACCACGCCGGAGGATGTGCCGGGCCGTTGCCGGACAATGGCAAGCCCGGCATGGGTGACTTTATCGCCATCACGGGCGGCATTCAGGTCAATCGCGCGTTTAACCCCCGCCATTTGCAAGCTATCACGCAGCAGGGTTAGCGGGTGCCCCTTAAGCGACAGGCGCAGGCTGGCATAATCTTCGATAATTTCTTCGCCCGGCCCCATGATGGGCAGGTTTACCGCCGGTTCCGGCCCAAATTCGGCGGAAACGCCCATATTGTGGTTAAAGTTTTGTGCCGCTTCAAACAAAGGCAGGGCAGCGGGGGCCTTGCGCCCCTTGCCAAATCGTTTAACCGCCCACAGGGCCTCGCGCCGACGCAGGGCGAGGGATTGAAACGCATCGGCCTCGGCCAGTTTTTCCAGCGCGGCGGGGGACAGGCCGGTTTGGCGGGCCATCAGGTAAATATCCTGGAAACCGCCAATCGGGCGATTGGCAATCAGTTTGGTGATTTCAAGTTCGGTTAAGCCCCGCACCTGCCGAAACCCCAGGCGCACCGACAAATACCCCGATGAACGGCCCATTTCGCGTTCCAGGCTATTGTCCCAGAAACTGTAATTCACATCGACTTCCAGCACCCGCACCCCATGATTGCGCGCATCATTAACCAATTGTGCCGGGGCATAAAACCCCATTGGCTGGGCATTAAGCAGGGCACATAAAAACACATCGGGATGATGATGTTTTAACCAGGACGAGGCATAAGCCAAAATGGCAAAACTGGCAGCATGGCTTTCGGGAAAGCCATAATCGGCAAAGCCCTCAATCTGTTTAAAGCAGCGTTCGGCAAAATCGGGATCATAGCCATTGCGCAGCATGCCCTTGATGAATTTGTCGCGATGTTCGCCAATCGTGCCGGTGCGTTTGAAGGTTGCCATTGCCCGGCGCAAATTATCGGCTTCACCGCCGCTAAAACCCGCGCCGACAATCGCAATCTGCATGGCCTGTTCCTGAAACAGCGGCACGCCTTCGGTACGTTTCAAAACCGCTTCCAGTTTATCAGACGGGTAATCGACTTTTTCCCGTTTCATCCGCCGCTGCAAAAACGGATGCACCATGCCGCCCTGAATGGGGCCGGGGCGGACAATGGCGATTTGAATGGTTAAATCATATAAACATTTGGGTTGCAGGCGCGGCAACATGCTCATTTGCGCACGGGATTCCACCTGAAAGGTGCCAATGCTGTCTGCCTTGCACAGCATGTCGTAAACGGCCGGGTCTTCCTTGGGCAGGGAGGCAAGGTCGTAATTGATGTTCTTGTGACGGCGCAGTTCGTCAAAGGCCTTGCGAATACAGCTTAGCATTCCCAGGGCCAGCACATCGACTTTCAGAATGCCCAGGGCGTCAATATCGTCCTTGTCCCATTCAATGGTGGTGCGGTCTTCCATCGCGGCATTGGCGATGGGGGAAAGTTCGCATAACGGCCCGCGCGTAATAACAAACCCGCCCACATGTTGCGACAAATGGCGGGGAAAACCGGTCAGTTCGCCAGCCAGGCGCAAAATCGCCTGCATGCGGGCTTCATCGGGGTTAATGCCGGACTGGCGCATCATGGCCTCATGCGGGCCTTTGCTGCCAGACCCCCAGATGGTTTTGGTCAGTTTGACAATGCTGTCTTCGGACAGGCCAAAAACCTTGCCAACATCACGCAGGGCACTGCGCGACCGATAGGAAATGACCGTGGCCGTCAGCCCGGCGCGGTCACGCCCGTAACGCTGATAGATGAATTGAATGACTTCTTCGCGGCGTTCATGTTCAAAATCCACATCAATATCGGGCGGTTCGCGCCGGGCGTTGCTGATGAAACGTGAAAATAGCAACTCCACCTTTGCCGGATCAACCGAAGTAATGTGCAGGCAAAAACACACCGATGAATTGGCCGCCGAGCCACGACCCTGGCATAAAATGCCCTTTGAGCGGGCAAAGGAGACAATGTCATGCACTGTAAGAAAATAGGGGGCATAACCCAGCTCGTCGATCAGGGCGAGTTCCGTCTTTAACAGGCCTTCCACCTTGGCGGGGATCCCATCGGGATAGCGTTGATGCGCCCCTTCCCAGGTCAGGCGGGTCAGGCGTTGTTGGGTGGTTTCGCCAGAACCATCATTTTCATCGGGATATTCATATTGCAGTTCGCGCAAATGAAAGCGGCATTGTTGGGCGATTTCAACGCTGCGCTCCAGCCAGTGCGGATGATCGGGGAACAGGGCCGCCATTTCCCGGGGGGATTTGATATGGCGTTCGCCATTGGGAAACAGGCGGTATCCGGCATCCTCGATCCGGCAGTGATGGCGAATGCAGGTAAGCACATCCTGCAACGGTTTACGGGACCGGATGTGCATATGCACATCATTGGTCACAACGACCGGAATGTTCAGGCTTTTTTCAACATGCTCGGTAAAGGCCAGCCTGTGGGCATCAAATCCGTCCATAAACCGACCCACCGACAGCCATAAACAGTCCGGGAAGTGGGCTTTGAAACTTTCAAGATGGCTGTAAAATTCATCATCGGGCACCTGGGGCGGCACGGCAATGAACAGCAACCCTTCACGATGTTCGATCACATCATTCAGATAAAGTTCGCATTCGCCCTTGGGCGCACGGCGTTTGCCCAGGGTAAGAAGGCGGCATAACCGGGCATAGGCCTGCCGGTCGGTAGGATAACACAAAAGCGATGGGGCATCGCCCAGATCCAACCGGCAGCCAACAATATAGTGCAAATGATCCTGCCAGGGTTCATGGGCGCTAAACCCCCGCACAATCCCGGCCAGGCTGTTCCGGTCGGTTATCGCCAGGCCGTATAATCCCTTGCTCGCCGCCGTTAAAACCAGTTCTTCGGCATGGGAGGCCCCGCGCAGAAAGGAAAAATTGCTGCTCACCTGAAGTTCGGCATATCGCGGACATTGTGATGTATCCCCCTGAAAAATCGTGTGGGTCAGGTTGCGGTTCGGCAGCGGCGTTTCCCGCTGGTTGTTTGCGGTTGCCGTGCTGGTATTGGTTGGAAAGTTTTGGCGATGATCAACCATGCAAACCTCAGGCAAACAGGCCATGAACCGACCATAAATCCGGGTCGGGCAGGGGAAGCGTTGCAGGGCGGGAGAATGAAAAATCCGGCTGTGTTGAGGGAGGATGAGGCGGCGCGTTTTCGTCCTCAATATGCCGATCCCGCCGGACAAGCTGGCGGCAAAGCCACAATTGGCGGCCTGTCTGATCCTGAATATGGAAATAGTCGCGGGTTTCCTCGGCCAGGGCGAAACCCACCTGATCCAAATGATGCCACCATTCGGGGCAAATCCGTTCGGGTCCCTTCAGGTTCTCAATCTTCAGGGCCATGCGCCGCCAGCGTATTTCAAGGGGTAGGCCATTGGCGGCACGGGAAATAACTTGAACTGGCTCTGGCGGGTCAATCAGCCGTATCGGGCGTGCGGGCAGGGGGGATTCTGCCAGGCGCGGGCATGTTCCTTTGGCGGAAACAGGTTTTTTACCCACGGCCAGTTCCGGCAGGTGGCTGGCATGGTGGTCCGGGCGATAAAGATGGTCTTTGGGGCCCAGGTGATGACCAATACGGTCAAACAATTCGTTTAAGGCGATATTGTCGCAGGTGGTGTGATGCTGTGCCTCAAGGCTGATTTGGCGAAAGGCGATGTTTTCCACCCACGGGGCAAAGACAATCACTTCCTCGATGCCAAAGCCGGTATCAACACCGGGCAGCTTTTCGGCCAGAAGATGCAATAAATGCGGGGCGGACTGGCAGGCGCTGCTGGTGGTGATGGCAACGGTATGGGTGTGCCCGTCCACCCGGATGCAGCGCAAAATGATCCGCCGCAATCCTTTGTGATGGGCTTGCAAATCCTGGCACAGGGACTGCACAAGCTGCGTGATGGCGGCTTCAAGATTGGCGGCATCGCCCAGCGGTTCGCCATATTGCTGGCGTATAAGCCAGGGCTGGCTGGGTAAATGAAAATTCAGATGTTCGGGCAGGCGGCCATAAAACTGGTCCAGCCTTTGTAAAACCTCCGGCCCCAGCCGGGTGGTCAGGGTCGCGCGGGGCAAATCGGCCAAATCGTGAATGCGATGAAGACCCAGCCGGTGCAGGGTCGCCAGCGTGGCTGTTGATAAACGCAGCCCGGCAACCGGCAATTGCCGGGCCTTTGCATGATCCGCCGGGAGCGAGAGGGTCCGCAGGGGCTGGTCGGTCAGAAATTGCGCACAGGCCCAGGCCGCCCCGGCGGTATCGGCCATGCCGGTTTGGCAGGCAAAGTCCATATGGCGTAAATCCCGTTCGATTTGCGCCATCAGGGTTTCCTCGTCACCAAACAGGTGAATACCGCCCGTCATTTCCAGCCAGAAACCGTTTTGCCCGGCCAGGTTTTCGCGTGCCAGTGCCCGGTCCGCCGCAATCCAGGGGCTGTAACGGTCCAGGTGGCGCATGATCCGGGCCTGATAGTGTTCATAAAGGGCTGGTTCTTCGGTAATATTGATAAGGTCCGGCACAATGCTGCGGGCTTCGGCCAGGCGCATGGCGGGCAATATGCCCAATGCCCGGGCCTGTACCGTTAGGCCACACACCAGCACACCCTTGTGGTCATTTCGGGTGACGACAAAGGGGGGCGTTTTGGCCGGTGAAACCCCGGTTTTTACCGCATCCTCAGGCGTGGACCGGGTATCGGATTTCAGGGATGGCGTGTGGTTTTGGTGGCAGTCGGTTTTCCAGTAGGGCAGCCACAGATATACGAAGCGTTGCTTCATCGATACAGACTTTCCAGCTGGCCGGTCGAACCCCGCGTCCCCCGATCAGGCTGAGTTTGCGATAAATGCCATGTGGCGTGATGTGCCAGCGCGACCATGCTGGCGATGGAGCAATTTTTTGCCCGGCCCGGTGATGGCGCAGCACAATCAGGCGGCAGGACCCTGCCTCGCAGGCCAGTTGCAGGCGGCGTGCAGTGGTCAGGTCGTAGTCGGTTGTTTCTAATATGATATTGCCAATCTGCCCGGATTTGGCGGCTTCCTCGCAGGTCCAAAGGGCGGTTTGCTGCTGGTCAATATTCATCATCACCAGCTCGGGTTGCGGATTGGGCTGTTTTGCAAACAGGGCAGGGGCGTAAACCTGGCCCTGATCCAGCGCCTTGCGGTGCTGAACCCATAACAGGGTGGCGGGTTTGCTTTGTTTGGCAGGCTGGTGAATATGGGGTGTGAGACCGGCCATATACCAGGCTAGGGCCGATGCCCCACTGTCACGATGTTCGGTCATAATTTCGTGCAGGCCGGTGGGCATCAGGCCGCCAGCTGCGAAATGGTTGCCAAGGTCAATACCATTGAAGGCCTTCCGGATCAGCGCCGATTGCCCGCCATTGACACAGGCAGCATGGCCTTGCCAGTGTTTTTCGGCCCGCAAAAGGGCCGCGCGTGCCTGTTGCAATCGGCTGGTCATGGAAGTGTGCCTGCTAAAATGTTCCTATTTTGTTCCTTTTATCTAATAACGCATGGGCCAGAGTCAAGATGAAAGCCTGATCTATCTGCGAGGGGAGGGATAATCCTGCTTCAGGGAGTGATAAATCCCTGCTTGATGGCAGTCACAACCGCCTGTTCCCGGGTCCGGGCATTCAGTTTTGTGCGACAGTTGCGCAAGTGCATTTCAACAGTAACACGGCTAATGCCCATCCGGTCTGCAATGGCATCATTGCGCAATCCTTTGCACAGCCAAAGCAGGCATTCGCGTTCCCGTGGGCTGAGTGCGGGATAATGCGTGATTCTCTCTCGTACCAGGTGAACATCTGTTTGGTTAAATTGATGATCAAGTTCCTGGTACCGCTGTTGTAAGGCGTGGGAAGCGAGAATTAGGGTGGTTTCCTTGCCGCGATAGAATTTTGAAAATTCTTCCGTATCCATTGTATTGGAAATTACCATGGCGCTTAATTGCTGCGGCATGGGGGGCATTCCCGGAATGACCAGCCCGGCAGTTGATTCCGTTTCACCAAATTCATTGAGTATTTGTCTGGCTTTGGACGAAAGGGTAACGGGGAAATTGGTGAAGGGCGTCTCAAATTTTCTGGGTGTAATATAGGCTCGGGCAACATCGATTAACGGATCGCAGCTGCCATAATTGTTGTCCAGATAATGGTGCATCCACCAATCGGGAAGGGTGGTTAGAAAAACAATGCTGCCATCCGGTTTTTCAAAGCCATAGGTGACTTGACGGGCTCCGAACTTTCTGAAAAACCGCAAGCCAGCCTGCCAGGCGGCAGGCACATTATGGGCATTCTCAAGGGCGTTTAACAGATCATAGAGATCGTTATTCGGGTCCGAGATCATCTCTGCTCATTGTCAGTTGGTGAAAATCAAAGCCTGTGGTTTCATGGGGTAATGAACCCCTGTTTTATAGCCGTCACAACCGCCTGTTCCCGGGTGCGGGCATTCAGTTTTGTACGACAGTTGCGCAAGTGCATTTCAACGGTAACACGGCTAATGCCCATGCGATCTGCAATGGCATCATTGCGCAATCCCTTGCACAGCCACAGCAGGCATTCGCGTTCCCGTGTGCTAAGGGGAGCGTAATGAATGTCTTTTTGCGATGCCAGATGGATCTCTGGCTGGGACAATTGCGGGTCCAGTGCCTGACATCGTTGATGCACGGCATGGGCGGCAAGAACAAGGACATTTTCCCTGTCGCGATAGAATTGCGAAAATTCCTGCGGGTTCATTGAATTGGCAATATTGAAACCGCTGACCTGCAATGTCGAGGGTGTCATTGTGGGAATGACAAAACCGGCATTTGCCCCGGTGTCGCTATATTCCCGAAGCATCCGGGTGGCTGGTTCGGACAGCGAAATCGGGAAAGTGCCGGATCTGGTGTCAAACCGGGTTGGCGTGAAATAAGCGCGGCTAATGTCGGCGAATGGGTCCACGCTGACATAGTTATTCTCGAGATACCGGTTTATCCACCAGTCGGGAACGGTGGTGAGAAAGGCGATACTGCCATCCTGTCTGCCACGGGCATAGCTGATCTGGGTGCCGCCATATTTTTGGAAAAAAACAAGCCCTGCCTGCCATGCGTCGGAAACATTCAGCGAATTGTTCAGGGCATTTAACAGATCAAAAAGGTCGTTATGCGGGTTCACGCTCATCCCTGTCATTCCGGCAAAGTTGCAAGCCTGTAGTATTCCCTGTTCTTTGATCAAACCCGCTATGTCACAGCCCCGGGAAAGAGTATTTAAGGCGTAATGAAACCGCGTTTGATGGCGGTCACAACGGCCTGTTCCCGGGTGCGGGCATTCAGTTTCTGGCGACAGTTGCGCAAGTGCATTTCAACGGTAACACGGCTAATGCCCATCCGATCTGCAATGGCATCATTGCGCAACCCCTTGCACAGCCACAGCAGACATTCGCGTTCCCGCGGACTGAGAAGCGGGTAATAGCCGCTTTTTTGTGGTGCCAGATGAACATCGGTTTTGGAAAGTTGCGGATCCAGTTCCTGGCAGCGTTGATGCACGGCATGGGCCGCAAGGGCCAGGGCATTTTCCTTGTCGCTATAAAATAGGGAGAATTCGTGCTTGTTCATTGTGTTCGCAATGTTGAAGCCACTGATTGTCAGTGTCGAAGGTGTCATGGTCGGGATGACAAATCCGCTACTCGAGCCGGTTTCGGCAAATTCCTGAAGCATTTGGGCCGCTGATGCTGACAGGGAAACTGGCAGATCAACTGCTTTGGTATCAAACCGGGTTGGCGAGAAATAAGTGCGTCCAACGTCAATGAACGGGTCCAGGTCGGCATAATCATTGTCAAGATAATAGGTCATCCACCAGTCCGGCAGGGTGGTGAGAAAGACGATGCTGCCATCCTGCCTTTCATGGGTATAGGTAATTTGATTACCCCCATATTTCCTGAAAAAGACCAGTCCTGCCTGCCATGCGTCTGGAACATTCAGCGCATTGTCCAGCGCATTTAACAGATCCAAAAGATCGTTATTCAGTTGAAGAGCCATCCCCGCCATTCCGGTAAAATTGTACACCTATGGTTTTCCATAGATTGTTTCTAAGAATTTATAAGACGAAAATAACCAGGCTTCCAGAAAAAACGGGGTATTTGACTGCAAAGGTATAATGAAGAATTTGCTTCATTTCCGCAGTTTTCAGTCTGGATAAAGTAATTGCTGTATCTTGGTATAGAATGAAGACCCTGAAGAATAGTTCTCAAAACTATACTTTAGGGGTGTTTGTGAAAAAGACCATGCGGTCGACTTCACAAACCTGCGAAACGGATTGATCGGTCTTTGGGACATGAGGCCGATTATCAAAACAGGCATTCGGGGACGTGTTTGAAAAGTGTTTGAACGCACTTTCAGCAAAAACGGGAAATTTCGTTATGACTTCAAATATGAACAGTGTTGATGCGTCTGCACAAGCAGTCGTGGGTGAGCTTGTCGCTGCAATTGATCGCGATACCAATGCAGCCTTTTTGGCAGGTCATTTTCTGCCCTCTATTCGTGTTGCACATCAGGATGTTGATTTTGATGTTTTTGCAGGGCAGCAAACACGTGAAATTGAAATTCCCCGGGGCCGTAAGGCGTTTTTGGAATTTATTGCCGACTGGCAAAAGAAATATCAGGCCAACCTTAAGCTGGGTATCGTTTCAACGCTGATTTTGCCGCTGGCTGCCTGTGGCGGCGGGGGAGGTGGTCTTGGTAGTGCTTTTGGCGGCGGGTCCGGTGGGCGCGTGGTCGACGGTTATATCTCCGGGGCAACCGTTTCGCGCGTGAATGGATCGGGCAATACCGTAACCACCGATGCCAATGGTAATTTCACCGGTTTGACGGGCTCAGGTGCGATCCAGATCACCGGTGGTACCGACATTAGCACCGGCCTTGCCTTTAACGGCAAACTGACGGCACCGGATGGTTCGACGGTGGTGACACCACTGACAACCCTGGTGCAAAGCCTGATTGATTCAGGTGAAACCGAAACCGATGCCCTTAATGCCGTCAAGGCGGCTTTTAATGTTACAGAAGATCTGAAAACGGTGGACCCGGTTGCGACCAACAATACCGAGCTGTTCAAGGCCGGGGTTCAGGTTGCCAACATTCTGACGATGGGGGCCAAGGCCATTACGGGCGCTTCCGGGGGGCAGTCGGAAGCTGATGCCATTAAATCTGTGGCTGATGCGCTGGCGGCGACATTAAAAGGGGTGAATACGACCGTAACCCTTGACAGTTCGGCGATTAACAACGTGCTGCAAAATGCCGGGGTGGATACCACGCTTTCGGGCGACACGGCCTCGATCATTTCGGCCAGTAACACCAATATTCAGAATGCCGCGACGACTGACGATATTGTCAAAAGCCAGTATATCGCCCAGGGCGAAGCGGCAAATGCTATTCAGGAAGGGGCGGCATCCGGCAGCCTGTCGCAAACGGCAGCCGAATATGATGCCGATGCCCAGGCGGCCAAGGCGCAGAATGTTGCGCTGAGCAATGGCGGGGTCGGGTCTTTTACGGTTTCGGTGACAGAACAGGGGGCACTGTCTTTTACCAACCTGCCGACATCGGGAAATATCACCCTGACACTGGACGCCGAGGGTGGCGGGTCCGTGGTTTATAACGGCGGCACGCTGACCATTCCTGATACAAATACTGTTACTTCGCTTGATCTTTCAGGTGTTGGTCGCCCTGTAATCATCAATGATTTTGGTGCCGTCACCACCCTGACCGGCGCAAGTGATGCGCGCACCACCATTGTCGGATCGTTCCAGACCCTGCGCGATTTCATCCCGACATCGGATGGGGACAGCGCGGTGACGGGCCTGTTTACATTCCGTATTACCGGCATTTCTGATCTCGATGAAAGTACCAACAGCGATTTTTACACGCTGGTCAGTGATATTAAAGCGGCAGAATCAACGGCGCAAATTGCCGTTGTCGGCGCCGAAAATATTGATTTCACGATTACGGCAACCAACCTTGCCGAATTTTACAGTCTGGCGGCAACGGGAACGGGCACGATTTCGCTGACCGGGGCGACGACAGGAAATCTGGCCGCATCGGTTGCAAAACTTGCCACAGGAACAGGCGGAACGATTTCGGCGGAAGTCTCAAGCGGCGATACACTTGCGCTTTCCAAAACGCTGTTGGGCCGTTTATCCGCGCTCGATTTCAATGTTGATGACGGCACCATTAATTATAGTGGTGCCACCAGTTCGGCGCTTACCGATGACCTTGCCAAGATTGATACGACGGGCCATAGCGTTGTGATCAATGTGACGGGGGCGATGAATGAAAGTTTCTCCGTTACCGATGACCAGCTTGCAAATCTGGGACATTTGACCGCCCAGGGTACCGGAACCATCACGATCACCAGCCTTGACAATGCCGATGATATTTCGGCCATTCAGGCCAAGCTGACAGTTGCAACGGGATCAACGATTTCGCTGGTGGCCGCCGCAGACGAGAACATTGCCATTACCAAAGCCCAGCTTGACCAGATCGCAACCCTGACGGTGAGTGGCACCGGCGAAATTGCCTTGAGCGGGGCGACCAGTGCGGACCTTGAAAATGATTTCGGGCAGCTTTCAGCCGGTAGCGAGAAAATTTCGATCACCGGGGCATCCGGCGAGAATTTCAGCCTTACAAAATCCTTTATCGACCAGCTTGCCCATTTCACCACCACGGGTTCGGGCAATCTGAACGTAACTGACTTGACGGCCGCCGATCTGACGACCGACCTTGCCAAGCTGACGGTTGATGGCACAACCTCGCTTACAGGTGCTGCGGGTGAAGATTTTGTCTTTGATAAAACCTTTCTTGATAACTATGCCGCCTTTGCCGCAACGGGTGATGGTACCATTACCTATCAGGGCGCTGTGGCGGCTGACCTGCAAAAGCTGAGTGTCGTTGACGGCACGATTTCCGTTTCCGGCGCGGAAAATGAAAGTTTCAGCCTGAGTGAAGCGCAATTGACCGATTATGCTGCGTTCGAGGCAACCGGCAGCGGCACTGTAACGCTCACAGGCGTAACCGCGACCGGCGTTTCGGCGGCGATTGGCAAGGTGACGGTTGGTAGCGGTATTTTTGCTGTGCACGCCGCCTCTGGCGAAAATATTGTTCTCTCGCAGGCTGAATTTGCCCAAATCGACAGCATCTCCACGACGGGTAGCGGCAATTTGACCCTGAATGGATATAGCGCATCCTCGTTAAGTGATGTGATTACCAAAACATCGGTTGATGGCACCCTGACCGTGAATGGGGCAGCCGGGACTAGTTTTGTCATTACGCAAAATGACCTGGATGATGTTGATGTCCTGAACGCCACTGGAACAGGCGATGTGACGCTTTCGGGTGTAACAGGGCTACGTCTTGCTGCTGCCCTGTCCGCCATTTCAGTCGAGACTGGCAGCTTTGCCATCACCGGGGCGTCGGGCGAGAGCTTTACGATTGCGGAATCTGATTTGGCCGAACTTGCCAGCCTTGAAGCAACGGGTGATGGCAATATCGTTCTGAACGGGGCGACGGCCAGCGGTCTTGAGGCGGATCTGGCGAAACTCTCCGTTACCGAGACTGGCGAATTGACGGTGAACGGGGCCGATGGTGAAAACCTGTCCGTCACCAAGGCGCAGTTGGATGATCTGGCAGCCATTAATGTTGCCGATGGCGGAACACTGACCATCACCGGGCTGACCGGGGCGGATTTTGCAGCTGACCTTGCCAAAGTTTCGGCAAATGGCGGGCTGATTCTGTCTGGTGCAGAGGGTGAAAACTTTTTGATTTCCAAGACGGTTTTGGCAGGCATCAACCAGTTTACCGTTACCGGTTCGGGCGGCGTGACATTAACCGATGTGACCGCAGCGTCCCTGACTAACGATGTCGCCAAAATCACCGTTGATACGGGCAAGATAAGCATTATTGCCGCCGATGGTGAAAGCCTGACCCTGACCCAGGCGGAAGCGGCCTCCTATGGGTCGGTTGAGGTTACGGGAACGGGTAATATCACCGTTACCGGGGTTTCGGGCGATGTCAGCGCCGTTCTGGATAATCTGACTGTTGCGAGTGGAAGCATCAGCATTTCTGCGGCGGCAGATCAAAATCTGTCGATCACGGAAACGGACCTGGGCAAGCTTGGCGGGCTTGCCGCTACCGGCACCGGCAATATTACCCTAAGCGATGCCAGCAGTGCGAATGTCGCCAGCGATTTGGCAAAACTTTCCTCTGAGACCGGTACTATTTCCATCACGGTTAGCGAGAGCGATACCTCCGCTGTCAATCTGACCTATGAGGATATTGCCGGGAAAAATGTGGCGATTAATGCAACCGGTGACGTCAATGTGACGGTTGCTGAAAGTGGTGATTATGATTTCAGCACGCTTTCGGGCACTACCGTAAAGCTGGTGTTTGATACCACAAATGGCGATCTTACAATCGGTGAGCTTGACCTGAATGGCATTGATGAAATCGAGGTGAACGGGGCCGGAAATGTCATCATTCAGGCCGAGGATGTGGATGGACTGACCATCAATTTCTCCGCCAATGGCAGCGGCAATGTTATCGTGGCGATCCCGGAAGGCACAACAATTGATCAGTCCGGGCTGAGCGGTGATGTCGAATATCAGTCCAGTGTGACCTACAATGAAAGCGGTGTTGCGCTTGATGGATATCTTGCCAATGCCACCGTCATGCTGGTGGATGGAAATGGCAATCAGGTAGGTCAGCAGACCTGGACGACCGATGAAAACGGTCATTACAGCATCAGCAATTTCCAGTTTACCGGCATTCTGCCCGAAGATGTCGCCGTGCGCATCACCGGCGGGACCGATCTTACGACCGGTCAGTCCTTTGACGGGGAGTTGCTGGTTTCTGCCGGGCAAAATGCCACCGTTGCCACCGGTCTAACCGCGGTTATGCACCATCTTGTTGCCAGCGATGCCGCTGCCGATAGTGCGGCCGCCCAAAGCGACGTGATTGCCGGTTTTGGCCTGGATGCAACGGCGCTTTCTGGAACCAACTTGTTAACGACAGATCCCGTCGCGACAATAACGTCGGACAGTGCCACGGCTGCCGAAAAGGCAAATGCCGCGTCCTTGCAAATTGCGGCAACCGAAGTTCTGGTCGTCACCAGCGAACTTGCCAAGGCGTTGCAGCCCGTGTTGCACAATGGCGGGGATGAGTCCAGCCTTGGCGAAATCTCGCAAGTAATCATGCGCCAGATTGCCGCCGCCATCGAAAATGGGACAGAAGTTGACTGGACCAATGGAACGGTTCTGACCGACCTGATTACCGCGACTGGCAATGCCATTGTTGGCAGCGAAAACTTTGATGGTAGCCAGACAGTTGGCAGTAATAACATTCCTTTAAGTACGGTGTTTGCCGAAATTGCCGAACTGGTGGGCAATACCATCAGTGCGCTTGACCAGTTGCAGCCAACATCATCAGAACTTCAAAACCCGACCGATATTGATGCCCTGTCCCTGCTGATTTCCGCGATTAAAATTCAGTCGGCAGCGGGTTCTACCCTGGCAGATCTGATCAATGATTTGTTTGACGGCAACGGCAACTTTCAGGATGCCGCCTATGATGCCCTTGTTGCCTATAACGACAATTTTGCCACCAACCTTGAAGCTGCACTGTCGGATGTTGCAATTGGTGAATTGATTGATGGCACCATTATGGGGTCGTCCGGTGCCGATATTCTCGATAACGGTGATGCAGGTGGTGCATTCTTTGGCTATGGCGGTAACGACACCATTACTGGCGGAACCGGCAATGATACGCTGATGGGCGGTGAAGGGAATGATTCGCTTGCCGGGGACAGCGGAAATGACGTTCTGCTGGGTGAAGAGGGCAATGACACCCTGACGGGTGGTGCCGGTGTTGATACCCTGATGGGGGGGGCGGGCGATGACCGCTTCTTTATTGATGGGGATGGCGATACCCTGATCGGCGGCGATGGGAAGGACCGCTTCTATCTGACCTCGGCGGCGGACCTTGCCAATGGCCTTACACTTTCTGGCGATGGCACATCGGTGGGCAATACCGGGCAGGACCGGCTGATTGTTCAGCTTGCCGATAGCGGGGGAGCGCAGGCGGTTGATCTGACAGCCAGCAATGTGCAAATTGCCGGTATCGACCGAATTGATGTTGGATCAGATGTCGCCGGGCTGACCATCACGCTGGATCATGCCCTGGCATCGACGGCGGATAATAACCAGGACGATATTCTTGGCGATATTCGCGTTAACAGTCGCGTATATGTGGATAACGAAAGTGAAATCGGCGTGACGGCATCGGCGATTTCCAATGACATTATTGTCGATGGCCGTGGGCTGGAAGCGACCGACAGCCTGTTTTTTGACGGCGAAGTTCATGTTGGACAGAACGACGCCAATACCGGCCTTGAAACCTATGGTGGCTTTAGCGGTAATGACACCGTTTATGGCGGCGCGGGTAACGATACCCTGTTTGGCGGGGCGGGCAATGACCGGCTGTATGGCGAGGACGGCAACGATTACCTCGATGGGGGCGATGGTGATGACCGGCTTTATGCAGGCAATGGGATTAATACCCTGATTGGCGGTGCCGGTGCCGACCGTTTCTATATCACCAACGTTACCGATGCTGTTGGCTCGGTAATTGACGGGAACGGTGGATCATCGACCGAAGGTGCCAAGGTTTCCAATGACAGGCTGATCCTTGATCTGGCCGAAGGAGGCAATGTCGATTTCAACAATGTCACGGTTAGTAATATTGACCGTATCGATATTGCGCAGGACGCTGCAGGGCTGGAACTTGTTCTGGACCATGATCTGGCAAGTACGGCGGATGCCAATGGTGATGGCAACACAGGTGACATTCGCATTACCAGCCGCGTTTATGTGGATAATGAAAGCCAGATCGGCCTGACATCATCGCCCATCACCAACGGCATTTTTGTCGATGGGACTGCGCTGGAAGGAACAGACTCTTTGCAGTTTGATGGCGACGTTCATGTTGGACAGAACGACGCAGATACAGGCCTTGAAACCTATGGTGGCTTTAGCGGTGATGATACGATCCTGGGCGGTGCCGGTGGAGATTTCATTGCCGCAGGCGATGGCGATGACCGCATGAACGGTAATGATGGCGATGATGTGCTGTTTGGCGGCAATGGATCGGACCGTATTCATGGCGGTGCCGGCGTGGATACCCTCATCGGCGGTGCTGGAACCGACCGGCTTTATATCGACCAGGCCAGTGACCTTACGGATGGCAGCATCATTGTTGGCGGCGATTACGACGTTGATAATGACGTGTTGGGCACGGCAGAGGCCGATACTAATGATCGTCTGATTTTCGCTCAGGCCTCAGCTTATGACCTGAGCGATAGCAACCTCGGAAATCACAATATCCAGATCGCCCAGATTGACCGCATTGAATTTCGCGATAATGCGTCCGGCTATGAACTGGTGTTGGGGGATGGCGTTGTTTCCACGGCAGATGCCAATGGCGATGGCATCCTGGGCGATATCCAGATCGTCTCGCGTGCCAGCGTTGTGGACGGGGAGACCGAAACCGATGTTCCCATGACCGCCGGTGTGACTGTGGATGCCCGCAATCTCTCGGCCAGTCAGTCCATTCATTTTCAGGGTGAAATTCTGATCGATGATGAAACCAGCCTGGCATATGGCGGTTTTTCCGGTGATGATCGCATTCGCGGGGGCTTGGGAAATGACACCATTAATGGCGGGGCTGGCGATGACCGGATTTATTATAACGGCGGTTCCGACACCCTGATTGGCGGCACCGGACGGGACCGGTTTTACATCACAACGGCGGCCCTTGCGGCGGGTTTGATGATTGATGGCACCCTGGAAGCCGCGACAAATGACCGTTTGCTGCTTTCCGCAGCGGGCAGTTACGACCTGAGCGATCAGGCGCTGAGTGATGGCAATGTGACCATCACCCATATTGACCGCATTGAATTGCGCGATGATGCACCGGGCAATGTGTTGAAAATCGGTGCCGGACTGGCATCGAGCGCAGATGCCAATATGGATGGTACAGTTGGCGATATTTCGGTGGTCAGTCGCGTCTATGATAATAATGATGTTGATGTCCCCTTCACCAATGATGTCGTTATCGACGGGTCGGAATTGACATCGGAACAAAGCCTGATTGTTGAAGGTGAAGTGCGCAATGACCCCGTGGATGGCGATTATGGCGGCTTTAACGGCAACGATACCATGATGGGCGGTGCCGGGAATGACACCCTCGAGGGTGGAAACGGCGACGATACCCTGATCGGCAATGGCGGCGATGATTACCTGACGGGAGGCAGCGGTGCCGATGTGATGTCTGGCGGGGCGGGCAACGATATATTTGCCATGAGCCTGGGCGGCGATGCCGTGACCGTTGAATATCCGGATTACACACCGGCTCAGGGTGATTACTTCGAGGTGGTGATTGACGGTTATGCCTATGGCGCGCGTGCCGATGAAAGTGAAACCTCAATCGACAGCGTTTTGTCCGACATTGCCAGCGTGATCAATAGTGACAGCGGGCATAATTATCATGCCCGGGTGCAGGACGGTGTTTTGCAAATTGCCGGTGTGGATGCCAATGTAACGGTTGATGCGAAAACCTATGCCCAGGGGGATGCCTATAGCCAGCAGCCGACCTCGGAAGATCTGTTTGCTTTCAGCTTTACCGATACCACCATGCCGGAACCGGGCGACTTCCTGCGCCTGACGGTGGGGGATGAGGTTTTTCAGGTTCAGATGAGCGACGGGGACACCCCGGGCAGCCTGCTGTTCCAGCTTGCCACTCAGATTTCTGCCAGGGCTGAAGCTGCCTATACATTGGATGAAAATGCTGATGTGGTGGATGCCGTTGCCCTTGATACGGATGGTGATAGCGAAAACCTGCCTGATCGTCTGTTCCTGCACATCCCGCAGGGGGAAACGGTTGATTTTGATCATTCCGGCACCATTCGCGCCACAAGCGGGTCGGTATTTATCGAAACCGATGCTGGCGACAGCTTTAATGTGGATGTTGCCGCTGATTCCGGCACGGCCCAAACCGGGACGCTGACCCTTTCAACTGATGATGCGGATTATGTTGCAGGCAGCTTCCTCTCGGCCGTGCTGACCATTACGGCAAGTGGTGGCGGAACCGAAACAACCTATGTTTCAACGGCCGTTACGGCGGGGAATGCGGCCAAAAGCATCCAGGACTTTATCGACGAAATCAAGGCGCAGGATGCCGCGAGCGCCCGCGCCGATGGGGATGTCAATGCAACCTTCTTTGACAGCATAACGGTAAATGGCGGTGCGATTGAATTTGTCGGCAAGGAAGTCGGGTCCAGTTTCAGTTTTGATGCCACCTTCCTGGGCGATCTGGGACCAAATTCGTCCTATATCGACCCGGCACAGGGCGAGAATGATACCTTTGACGCTGTGATCTTTGATTTCGAGGATTTTGGTAATTCCGTTTCGTCCCTGACCGATCACGGTACCTTCGTGCTGGCGATTGACGACTTCACCCTGACCCAGCCGGTGCAGGAAAATGATACCCTTTCGGACATCATTTCCCGCTTTGCCGACAGTTTGCGCAGTTATGGATACACCGTCGGGGTCGAGGATGACACCAACCTTTTTGTTGCGTCTGACGAGGCGATAAACGGCCATTCCATTGCCGCCTATCAGGCCGGTTCGGAATCCGACAATGGTGTTGAAGATACGGCAAGTGTGGCATCCGACAGTATTGCTTCCATGACCGATGTGATTACCGACTTTGTAATTGGCGAAGACAAGTTCGATTTGTTTGCCTTGGGCGGCGGGCACATCGTTCCGACCGGGGTCTCGGTGGGCGATTCAGTCTCTGTCACCACCTTTGACGAAAGCATGTTTTCAGGGCTTGAGATCGGTAACGGGGCGGCAATGTTTGTCCAGGCGACCGACAGTGTTGAAGACCGAACATATCTGGTTGTCGATAACGGAGATGGGGCCGTTAACATGTCCGAAGACCTGTTTATCAATGTGACGGGGATTACTGGCGACATCAACACTGCCAGCGTTTCAGATCTTTTCTATTCGGAAACATAAGGCCGGACCCGAAATTGGGGGGCAGGGGGTGGTATTCTTGCCCCCTGTCATTTTCGGGGACGAACAGTCTTTGCCTGTAACTCAGACAGAATTGGTATTTTACCCGGGATGGAAAATAAACTTGCCTGTTTGGTGCTGATGATGGGGATGATCGGCACAATTTTATGGTCGGCCACCCTGCTCGCTGCCCCTGCCGGGGAAAGCGGGGCTAACCCTGCTGCGATCGCGGTACAGGAGGAAAAGGCACGCAAAATTGGCGAGGATGCTGCCGGTAGCACGGCGATGACGCCGCTTTTTCGTGAAATTGCCAAAAGCATGAATGGGTCTGAACGGCTGGTGAATGGTTTTTTGCAGCAGCCTGGGGCGGCTTCTGCCGAAAACGGGGAAAAAAGCAATTTACAAACACCATCGGACCAACCGGATGATTTTGTTGCCAAGGTGCGCCAGGCAGTAGAGACGCATCCCTCAATCCAAAGCACCCTTTATGGCGCCCGCCAGGCAAATGACAGCCTGAATGAAGCAGATGGCGCGCTGTACCCGCAGGTCGATTTTGCCCTGGAGGGGGGATATAACGTTTCGCGGGCTGATAACCGGGCAGGGGCGGATAACGACCCGGACGGGGTGTTATCAGTCAGCCAGCTTTTATATGATGCCGGTGAAACCTTTAACCGCATTGATGCGGCGCGCGAGAATGTCACCGGCAGCAAACATGCCGCCCGCGACACCGCCCAGCAATTTTGCCTGCGGGCGATTTCGGCCTATTTTGATATTGTCCGCCTGCAAACCAAGGTGTTGCTGGCGATTGATAATCGGAACCGGCATGAACTGATTTTCAAAAGTGTCAATGACCGTGCCGCGGGCGGGGCGGGCACAACGGCAGATGTGTATCGCACCGAAGGCCGCCTGGCAGAAGCCAATGCCAATTTGACCGAACTGACCGGTGAGTTGGCGCGGATGCGCGCCAGCTATAAGGAAGTTTTTGGCGATATGCCGACCCATAGGACCCGGCCGGATTACATTCCCGATATTCCCCAAAATGCCGAGAGCGCCCTGCAATATGCGCTGGGTCACAACCCGACCCTTGCGCAAAGCGAGGCGGGCACACGGGCGGCCTCCTTTGAATATGATGCCAGCAAGGCGGCCTGGTACCCCAAGGTTTCGGTGGTGGTGGAAGGGCGGCAATATGACCTGTCCGAACCGCGTGGCAGCGACAATGAAATGCGGTTTTATGTGCGCTTTAGCTATAATCTGTTTGACGGCGGCAGCGACCAGGCCCGCGAAAGCCGGGCATCAAACCGTTTGTCGCAGGCCAAAGAACGCGAACGCCAGTCGCGCCTGGAACTGGAACGCCAGATTGCCAGCTCTCTTAGCGATATTGCCACCC
This sequence comes from Thalassospira sp. TSL5-1, assembly GCF_001907695.1. Classification (NCBI taxonomy): domain Bacteria; kingdom Pseudomonadati; phylum Pseudomonadota; class Alphaproteobacteria; order Rhodospirillales; family Thalassospiraceae; genus Thalassospira; species Thalassospira sp. TSL5-1. Next base: position 39,841 of record NZ_KV880642.1, on the reverse strand, counting down.
GCGAACAGCGCCTGCATGCCCTGTCATTGGCCGCCCGGGCCGAGAAAGAAACCTTCCTGACCTATCTGGATCTGTTTTCAATCGGGCGGCGGGATCTGGTCGATGTGCTGGATAGCCAGCGCGAATTTTACCAGACCGCCAGTGCCCTGATTGATGCCCGCGTGATGGCGGACCTGTCGCGCTATGTGTTGTTGTCCCTGACCGGCGAGCTGTTGCCCCGTTTCGGTCTGGAAGATTTTGGCTGGGGGATGCAATGAACCAATCGCTAGGTCGTTTAAAGCCGGTAACAGGTACATCCAAACAGGATGCGACGGATGATGTGCAAGATGATGTACACAGCGAAAGTGCTGCGTCATCTCCGGCAGGGGCAGGGGCAGGGGCAGCGCCAAACCGGGTCGATTATGTTGAACAGTGTCTGGTTTATTTATGCCGCCATTACGACATGTCGGTCACGGTCAATCATTTCCGCAATCTGGCCGATGGCATGCAGGAAACCGGCCCGCAAGGCTTTGCCGAGATGGCGCGCAAGGTCGGGCTGGCCTGCATTGCGGGTGATGTGAAACTTGAAACCCTGACCCACACAACCCTGCCGGTTGCAGCCTTTCTGGATGACGGCAAGGTTGTTGTGATTGTCAGCCGCGAAGGCCCGCACAAGCTGGCGGTGTATGACCCGGATTATGGCGATGCGCCAGTGATGATGTCGGTTGCCGATTTGCGCGGGGTGTTTAGCGGCCTTGGCATTGCCGTGCGCCCCTATTTTCGCGAAAGCCGCCATGTAGACCATCAATTGGAAAAACGGGGTCGGCACTGGTTCTGGTCGGCGCTGGGTAAAAACAAACCGATCTATTTTCAGGTGATTATTGCCGCCGCCCTGACCAACTTTTTAAGCCTGACGGTCTCGCTATTTACGATGGTGGTTTATGACCGCATCCTCCCCAACGAGGCGATTGATTCGCTGATTGCAATGACGGTCGGCGTCGGTTTTGCCATTTGTTTTGATTTCATCATCAAGATGCTGCGCGCGCATTTTATCGACCGGGCAGGGATAAAGGCCGATCAAGAAATTGGCAGCGAGATTTTTGATCATTTGCTGGAAATGCAAATGAAGGATCGGCGCGGGTCATCGGGGGCATTTGCCAATACCCTGCGCGAATTTGAAACATTGCGCGAATTTTTTACCTCCGCCTCGCTGGTCGCGCTGGTGGATATTCCGTTCATCGTGCTGTTTTTGTTTGTTATTTACGGCATTGGTGGGCCGCTGGTGCTGGTCCCGGCCATTGCGGTGCCGACCATCATCATTCTGGGCATTGCCGTGCAGCCCCTGTTGGCGCGTTATGCCCAGTCCGCCTTTGAAGAAGGGCAGACCAAGCAGGGCGTGCTGGTGGAAACCATATCCGGGCTGGAAACGGTAAAAACATCGGGCGCGGCCCGCCTGATGCGCCAACGCTGGAAAGACAGCCTGAAATTCCAGGCCGGTGTGGGCGCGCGCAGCCGCCGTATTTCACATATGGTTGTGAATATGACGGCATCAGCTCAGCAGATTTCGCAAATTGGCATTGTCGTGTTTGGCGTTTTCCTGATTGCGGCGGGCGAAACCTCGATGGGTGCGCTTGTCGGTTCCGTGATCCTTGTGGGGCGGGCATTGGCCCCGCTGGGGCAAATTGCACAAACGCTAACACGGCTAAACCAGGTGCGGACATCTTATCGCAATTTGAACGGGTTGATGAAACAATCTACCGAACGCCAGGATGGGCGGCATTATTTGTCGCGTCCGCGCCTCGCGGGGCGGATTGAATTTCAGAATGTCAATTTTTCCTATCCCGGGCAAAATGTCGCGGCCCTGCGCGATGTATCGTTTGTGATTGAACCGGGCGAGAAAATCGCCCTTCTGGGGCGGATAGGATCGGGTAAAAGCACGATTTTGCGGCTGATGCTGGGGCTTTATGAACCTGATAGCGGATCGATCCTGATTGATGGCACCGACATTCGCCAGATCGACCCGGCAGATTTGCGGGCCAATATTTCAGCAGTGTTGCAGGATGCCTGGCTTTTTTCCGGCACGGTAAAACAGAATATCTCGGTCGGGGCCTTTCGCCCCAATGACGAAGAAATTTTGCGCGCAGCCAGCCTTTCCGGGGCGCATGATTTTATCAGCCGCCACCCTAGTGGCTATGATTTGATGATCCAGGAACGTGGCGAGGGCCTGTCGGGCGGGCAGCGGCAATCCATTTCGCTGGCACGCGGGCTGGTGGGGGCACCCCCGGTTTTGCTGATGGACGAACCCACCAGCATGATGGACATGCAAACCGAACAACTGGTGGTGAACCGCCTGCGTGCAGAAGCCAAGGACCAAACCATTCTGGTTGTCACCCACCGGCCCAGTATGCTGGATCTGGTTGATACGGTGCTGGTGCTTGATGCCGGGGCGGTGGTGGCGCGTGGCCCCAAATCGATTGTCAATAAACAGGCCCCGGCAGCGGCGGGGGCCACAGATGATAATGACAAGCCAGAACCGCCAACAACAGATGGCGCAGAAAGTTCATCCCCGCGCCCCGGTGAAGACGCCTCGTCTGAAGACAAACCGGCTTCTGTGACGGCGATAAATTCTGGTGCAACAAAACGTCGTCCCTTCGCCAGAATTGTGCGCCACAGAGTTGCGGGAGAAGACACCGCGATGATGGAAGAAAAGGAGACCGGCAATGGCAAAGCGTGATTTGAATGCCGCCATTATCCGCCAGATCAATGGTCGCAAATCCATTTTTTCCGGTTGGGCTTTGTTGAGTGTGATTGGTCTGTTCCTTGCCTGCATGGTCAGTTGGGCCGCTGTGGCCGAGGTGGACGAGGTCACACGCGGGTCGGGCAAAATTATTCCATCGCAGGATTTGCAAAAGGTGCAAACCATGCACGGCGGCATGATCAAGGATATGCTGGTGCATGAAGGGCAGCGGGTACAACGCGGCGATTTGTTGCTGGTACTTGATACCACGGCCTCACAAAGCGAATATAACCAGCTTGAACAGAAAAAATTCGCCCTGCAGGCGCAGATTGAACGCCTGACGGCAGAAATCAAGGGGGCTGACCTTGCATTTTCGCCGGGATTGGAACAAAGCGCCCCTGCTGTGACCCTGACCCAGCAACGCCTTTTTGAAGGCCGCCGGTCCGAACTGGCATCCGAACTGGCGGTTTTGGAACAGCAAAAGCGCCAGAAGATCAAGGAAATGAGCGAGGCGCAAAGCGAGCTTGATACCGCGACCGAAGGGCTTGTTTTTTCGCAGTCCGAAATCAGCATGATCCAGCCGCTGGTGGAACGCGGGATCGAACCGAAACTGTCGCTAATTCAGCTCCAGCGCACCCATGCCGAATTGCAGGGCAAACAGCAGACCGCAAAAATCCGTATAGAACGGTTAAACCTGGCGCTGGCTGAAATTGCCGAACGGTTCAAAACCATGCACGAAACCTTCCGCAAGGAGGCATTGCAGGAACTTTCCAAAGCAACGGCGGAGCTGGCCGAACTGGAACAAAGCCTTCCGGCCTATGCCAGCAAGGTGGAACGGTCCGAGATCCGCTCCCCGGTGGATGGCATTGTGAACCAGATTTTAAAAACCACCATTGGCGGCGTTGCCCAGCCCGGTGAGTCGCTTGTTGAAATTGTGCCGGTTGATGATGATTTTCTGGTCGAAGCCCATATCAAACCCGCCGATATCGGCTTTTTGCATCCGGGCCAGCGGGTTAAGGTCAAGCTGACGGCCTATGATTTTGCCCGCTATGGCTCGCTCGATGGGGAGCTTTCAACCATTGGCGCCGATGCCATTGAGCTGCCCGAAACAAAGGAGCCGGTTTACCCGGTGGTGGTGCGGGTGTTTTCCCGCCTGACCGATGCCAGCGGCAAGCCGCTGGATATTGTTCCGGGCATGATTGCGGAAATCAATATTCTGACCGGCAGTAAAACCGTTTTGAATTACTTTGTCGAACCGGTGGTCAAGGTCAAGAAAAACGCCTTTACCGAAAGCTGATCGTACCGGTTTTGGGCGCGGTAGAACCGTGGTGGTGCTGCGCCCGTTATCCGGGATGTCGATATTGTATCAGCGCCGACCCAATCGGTTTGGCCGGTTCGGACCGCAAAACCAGCGATGTTGTAACCGCCCCGTGGCGGGCGATGCGATCAACGATGGATTCAAGGTCGCCCGGTGTTGGCACCAGCACCTTTAACATAAAACAATCCTCGCCGGTCAGGCGGTGCACTTCGATGATATGGGGCATGCGGGCAAAATCGCGCAGGCAGGGCTGGATATGTTCATGGGTGGTTTTCAGGCGGATAATCGCCATTAACCCCAATCCCAGTGCCGCCGGGTCAATGCGTGCGCCATAGCCGGTAATGATACCGCGTTCTTCCAGCCGTTTGACCCGTTCGGACATGGCGGGTTGTGACAGGCCAATACGCCGCCCCAGTTCCGACAGCGGGGTGCGGGCATTTTCCTGCAGGGCTTCAATAATCGCAATATCAAGCCGGTCGATTGTGGGCTGTTTCATCTGTTGTAATCCCGCTGAAAACCGTTAAATCATCGGAAAATTCAAACATCTACCGATGACTTGCCATATACGTTTTGTGAATATTAGCCATAATTAACGCCATCAGTGATGGATTTTTCAGCGATGGCATAGATGCAAAACCCGATTGTGATTTTGCCCGGTATTGGCGGGTCTGGGGATGACCACTGGCAAAGCATATGGGAAGGCCGCTGGCGTGCGGAAAACCGCAAGGTTGTTCGCCTGTCACCGCCAAACTGGGATGAACCCGGGCTTGAAGACTGGCTGGTCGCCCTTGATGATGCCCTAAAACATATCGGCGAAGAACCTGCCGTGCTGGTGGCACACAGCCTTTCCTGCCTGTTGGTGGCCCACTGGGCGGCACAGCGGGCTGATAAGGCTAGCGATCAGGTTTTGGGGGCGTTTCTGGTGGCGGTACCAGATCCTGACGGCCCGGCCTTTCCGTCGCAGGCGGCATCATTTCAGTCTGTCCCCCGCGACCCATTGCCGTTTGCCACCTTGCTGGTCGGAAGCCAGAATGACCCTTACGGGGCGGTGGATTATGTCAAACGCTGCGCCCAAGACTGGCGTGCCGCCTGCGTGATGGCCGGAGCGTTAGGGCACATCAATACCGCCAGCAATCTTGGTGACTGGCCCCAGGGCCAGGATTTGTTAACCGCATTTTGCGCGGGTTTGACATCACATTGCCATTTCGGCACAGGGCTGTAAGAATTCTGTATTCATATCCAGGGAACAGTCAGACAGGATGGATCACCCGGAAAAATCGATGCGGTTGAATGTGCCATTGAATGCCTTGCGCGCCTTTGAGGCGGCAGCACGGCATTTATCGGTAAAGGATGCCGCATTTGAATTGGGGGTTACGCCATCTGCGATCAGTCATCAGATCAGGATACTGGAAAATATTCTGGGTGTCGAACTGCTGCGCCGTGCCGGGGCCGGGCTGGAACTGACCGAAACCGGAGAAAAACTGGTACCCGATTTAACGGATGGTTTCGGCCGGATTATCCATGCCGTGAGCAATTTGCGAGATCAATCTGTGCTGGGGCCGTTGCGCTTATCCATGTTGCCGACATTTGCCGCGCATTGGCTCTCGCCCCGTTTGGTTCAGTATCCTTTTGAAAAGGCAGGGTTTGAATTGCTGATTTCCACCAGTCAGCAGGCGGTGGATTTGCAGGCGGGTGTCGCCGATAGTGCCATTCGCCACGGGCAGGGGCAGTGGCCCGGCCTTGCGGCGGATTTGCTGTTTAACGAAAGCGTGACGCTTCTGGGCAAGCCCGAAATGGCGCGGGGCAGTACAGATGACATTCGCGCACGGATCGGCCAGGCCAACCTGTTTTTATCCCAGCATCGGCGCGGGAATTTTGCCAACTGGAATGCAACGCTGCCCGGCGGGCCTGTTACGCCCGCTGCAATAACATATGTTGATTCCGCCGGGCTGGGTTTGCGTGCCGCCATTGACGGGGCCGGTATGACACTTGCCAGCGGCGAAATTGCCGCCAGTGATATTGCCTCAAACCGACTGGCCCCGTTATTGCCGCACAAGGTTGCATCGGGTGCCGGATATTACCTGGTTTATCCCGACCGCCTGAAACGGGACCGGCGATTGCGCAATTTGCGACAATGGCTGTTGGATATTGTTGATCAAGCTCCCGCTCATACCTCTGCTCACACCTCGCCCTCCCAGTAATCGACCGCATCGCGGGTTGCAAAATTAAGCGACAGGCGGCGTTTTGCCTTGTCACCCCCCGGTGCGGCACCGGCAAAAAGGGCCACCTTGCCGGAATCCGGGTATTCCAGAATATCGGGTTCGTTCATGCTGCTAATCGCGATATAGCGCAGCGGGCCATTGTCATCGGCCTGCAGCTGATGGGCGGTTTCCGGCCCACCTGCCGGGCAGACAATGACTCTCCCCGGTCCGACCGGCCAGTGAGTGTCGCCAAAGCGCAAGGTGCCGCCGCCAGCAAGAATGACAAACATTTCGTCATTGGCATGATGGCAATGAAAGGGCCATGCCTTTTTACCCGCTGGAACATCGACCAGCCGCGCCCCCAGCTTGCTTGCGCCCAGCGGGGCGGCAATGGCGGCAAAGGCGGCGGCAAAATTTTGCCCGTTTGTTTGCGGTGTGAGCTCAAGATTATCAAGGTGAATAACGGGGCAGGAAGCGGGTTTGTCCTGTTTCATGGCGCGTCTCCGATAATATGATCCGTTATCAAAGATCAATCCGGGGGTAGTTTGCAATTGAGGATGTCTCAACTTGTCACGAGAAAACATCAATTGCATTTGCCCGCCAATGCCGGTCACTATCGACGTGTCTGTTTGGGTTTGGCGAAAGGGGGACTGCCATGATGCAAAAAGCAGACCCGGTTCGCTTTACCACCCATACACAGGATGGCGTGGCGATTTCCGGGTTTGAATGGCGATGTGACAACCGGGATGAAGCATGGCGTCGCCCGGTTGTTATTATTTGTGCGGCAACAGCGGTGCGGTGCAAATATTACGCCCGTTTTGCCGCCTATTTGCACCGTAACGGGTTTGATGTTCTGACATTTGATTATCGTGGTATCGGAGAATCCCGGCCTGCCCGTTTGCGCGGTTTTGCTGCCGGTTGGGGGGATTGGGGCTTTTTTGATGTTGAAAGCATATTGCACTATGCCAGCGTGCGGTTCCCCCGCCAGCCCGTTTATGCTGTGGGTCATTCGATTGGTGGTTTTGCCCTGGGCCTGGCACCGTCCAGCCATATGTTTAAACATGTGGTCACAGTGGGTGCGCAATTTGCCTATTGGCGCGATTACGCGCGGGAACTCCGCCGCCGCATGTATCTGAAATGGCATGTTTTTATGCCGCTCCTTACCCGGTCTATCGGGTATTTCCCCGGCGCAAGGCTGGGCTGGCTGGAAGATGTACCGGCCCATGTGGTGCGCGATTGGAGCAAAATGGGCCCCCGTGTGGAAAAAAGCCTGTCATCGGCTGTTGCCGCCGCCCGGCTGGAGCAGAATTTTGCCGCTATCAATGCCGAATTACTGGCAATTGGCCTGACGGACGACCCGTTTGGTACGGTTGCCGCCGTTGAACGGCTGCTTGGATATTATCGCGCCTCAAACCGGACTCATTTGCGCATTGCGCCGGGGGATGTTGGTGTTGAGGCGATTGGTCATTTCGCCTTTTTTCATGACCGGTTTGAAGCCAGTTTATGGCCCGTTGCACTACACTGGCTTCAAAATGGCAGCTTGCCAGATGACACGCCAGGGACCATCCTTATGTCGCATCAGAAAGAAAAACATGATTGAAATTTTGCAGGCAAAACCGTCTCATCGGCCCGGTTGGGAGGCATTGTGGCGCCAGAATATCGTCCATTTTGGCGCACCTGACATGACAGACGACGTTATCGATACATTATGGCAGCGCATTCTGGACCCGGATCACCCCATGCAGGCGTGGCTGGCGGTGGATCCATCCGGGCATCAGGCAAATGCCAGCACCGTGGCAGGGTTGGCGCACATCATTGTGCATCCGCATACCTTTTCATTGCGCAATGTCGCCTATCTGGAAGATTTGTGGGTTTCGGGTGATCAGCGGGGCAATGGTATTGGCAGCCAGATGATAGAAGCCGTGATCAAGGCTGCCAAAGACCAGGATTGGGGCCGTTTATATTGGCTTACCGCCGGGGATAATATTGGTGCCCAGCGCCTGTATGACCGCCTGACAGACCGTGTGGATGCGGTTTTATATAAAATTGATACGGCTTGATTGGCCTGATTATATGCAGTTCGGGCTATGGCGGATTACGCGCCATAGCCCGGCTGGTTTTAGGACAGAATTTCCAGAACCGGTGTTTCCAGCACCGTATCGCTGATCACATCAGCAATGCCCCGGTCGGTTTGGTGCGGGCCGATATTGCAGGCCAGCGTGGCGCCAAACAGAGCCTTGAACACAAGGTAGGGCGGGTTCCAGTCCACAATCTTGTCGGTTGCCGCGCGGATGGCGGCAAATTGATCGGCAGTTTCCTGCATCGATGTTTCGGTTAGCAACCCGCAAAGCGGCAGGGGCAACAGGGCGTCTATTTTGCCTTTCGAGGCAACGGCCATGCCGCCGCCTGCGGCAATCACGGCATTGGCCGCAACGGCCATATCCTCGGCATTGCCACCAAAAACCGTCAGGTTGTGGCTGTCGTGCGAAACGCTGGTGCATACCGCACCGCGCCAGTGTCCCCAGCCGGTCAGCAGGCCAACGCGCGGTTGGCTGTCGGCTTTGCCGTGGCGGTGGGCAACGGCGATAAGGGTTGCTTCTTCGGGCGGGATGACAAAACCATCCTTGACCGGGGCCTCAACTTCACCCCAGCGGGTAAAGCGGGGCTGGTCAATGGTGGCAAGGCGCACCTTGTTGCCACTGGCACGGATGCGGAAATCATCGGCGGAAAGGGCCGGGATTTTCATGGTGTTATGCAAAATGCCAGGGTCTTTTGCCGGGGCGGGTTCACAGATGTCACCGTTATTGGCAACCAGTTTGCCATTGGCAAAAACATGGCTGGCGGAGAAATTCTCCAGATCATCAAACAGGACGATATCACCCCGTCGGCCCGCAGCAATCAGCCCCAAATCATCGCGCTTAAGATGCGATGCCGCGTTCAGGGTTGCTGCCCGCAAGGCCCAAATGGCAGGCATGCCGTAGGATACCAACCGGCGGACAACATCATCCAGCCCGCCCTTTTGTGCCAAATCATCGGGAAAAACATCATCGGTACAAAGCGATACTGTTTGCGGCATAAAGCCCAGTTCGTTCAGGGTTTTGACAAACCCCGGTAAAAGATGATCGTGCGACCCGCGCATTTCAACATGAATACCGGCGCGCAATTTTTCCATCAAATCTTCGTTTGAGGTCAGTTCATGGTCGGAACTGACACCGGCGGTCATGAAGGCCTGAAGGTCGGTTCCGCTCAGCCCACGGGCATGACCACACACCATTTTACCCGATGTCAGCCCGGCCTGCATGATATGTGTCATACGGCTGGTGCGGTTAATAACACCCCGCATATTCATGACTTCGGCCAAACCGGCAATGCCCGGCCAGCTTAAAATATCGGCCAGGGCCGAGCCGTCAAAATCCGCACCCGAAATTTCAAGCCCAGGTGCCGCCGGAACGCAGGAAGGGGCCAAAACCAGCGCACGCAAGGGCAGGTTACGGGTGGCATCAACGGCCCATTTTACGCCGTCCTTGCCCAGGACATTGCCCAATTCATGCGGGTCCCAGACAATGGTGGTTACACCGCGCGGCACAACGGTTTGCGCATAAATGGCCGGTGTCACCATCGAACTTTCAACATGCAAATGCGTGTCGATCAGGCCCGGGGTAATGAATTTCCCGCTGGCATCGATGGTTTGTTGCGCCTGTTTAAATTGGCCGGGTTGATGCACACTGGCGATCAGCGGGCCAACCAGGCCAATATCGGCCGCACGAATTTCGCTTGTGACCATATCAACAACCTGGCCGCCAATGATCAGCACATCAAAGGGCGCATCGCCTCTGGCGGCGGCAATGGCGCGGCTGCGCAGGGCTTCGTTATTCAGGTCGGCTGGTTCGCTGGTTCTGGTGTTCATTTTTTTGCTTCTGCTTGCAGGGCGCTGAAAATCATGTCGCGGGCGGCCGTGGCATTGACACGCACCGCATAGGCGCCGTTCTTGGGCGATGCTGGCCTTGGATCAACAATCGTGCGTCCCCGCGACGGGCCGCTATTTAAATCAACCGTGATATGGGCCGGGGCAAATTCGATTACGTCATTATTGGTCAGCGCGATGGCGGCACAGGGGTCAAACAGGGCCATTGCCGTGCGGCCCCGTTTTAGGGCGATTGTGATGTAACCTTCTGTCAGGTCGGCCAGAAGGGCGGCATTTTGGCCCCCGGCATGGCGAATGGCGGGAACATCATCGGGTTGTGCCAGGACCTGCCGGCACAAATCCAGGTCCACCATGCGAAAGGGAACCGTGTGGGCCAGCACAATTGCCAGGGCCTCCGGGTCGGCAAAGGCGTTATATTCCGCCGATGCCGTGTGGTTGCCCAGGCTGACGGCACCGCCCATCCAGGTGATTTGGTCAATTTTTGCGGCCAGTTCTGGCCGGGCCAGCAACAGGGCGGCAATATTGCCCAGCGGCCCCAGGGCCAGGATGTGACGTGCATTCCCTGCCGGGGCCGGGTTTTGCAGCCATTCACACAGGGCATCAAAGGCTGGCTTGGCCGGTTTTAACGTGGCATCGGGCAGAGTTTTGCCAACGGATAACATGCCGGTGGGCCCCATGATGCGTTCGGCGGTTTCAAGCGTTCCTAGTGTTGCGCAATCGCGCCCCTGATGAATGGGGAATTGCCAGCCAAACAGGCTGGCGGCTGCGGCAGCATTGCGGGCAACCTGTGGCAAAGGGCAATTGCCCGCCACCAGCGACATGCCATCAATTGTCTTGCCACCGTGGATGACGCACAGCACAGCGGCGATGTCGTCAAAGCCCATGTCGGTGTCAATCCAGATACCCATTACAGGCCCCCAAAGCGCGCAAGCGGCGCTGCCTTTTTTACATTTAAATCAAAGGCAACGTCGCTGCCAAACGGGTGAACCGGCAGGCTGGCGTCGCATTCGGCCTTGATTTGCCCCAGCGGGGTATCTAACAGATATTCCCGTGTGCCACCGGCAAAGGATGTACCGCGTACCGTGCCGCGATAGGGGCCGGAGCCCAGGGCGATGGTACCCGGCCGCCAGGCAAGCCCTTTGGTATTGCAGGGAACCGTACCGTGCAGATCAATTTCCTGATCGCCGGTTTTCAGCATGCCGTTATGCAGGGCAAAGACATTTTCAAAACCGACAAAATCGGCAACAAAATCTGAAACCGGGTTGTTATAAATTTGTTCGGGCGTGCCGATCTGTTCGATCAGGCCGTCTTTCATCACAATAATCCGGTCCGCCATTGCCAGGGCTTCGACCTGGTCGTGGGTGACGAAAATCATGGTCACACCGCTTTCCTTTTGCACGCGCTGCAATTCGGTGCGCATTTCAAGGCGCAGGCGGGCATCCAGGTTGGAAAGGGGTTCGTCTAGCAGCAGGACTTTGGGTTCCATGACCATTGAGCGCGCCAGCGACACACGCTGTTGTTGCCCGCCCGAAAGTTCGGCTGGTTTGCGGGTGGTGAATTTTTCAAGACCCACGGTTTTTAGGCCCTGTTTAACCCGCGTATCCAGATCATTGCCCTTAACCCCCATCAGGCGCAGGCCAAAGGCCACGTTTTCATAAACGTTTAAATGCGGAAACAGGGCATAGGACTGAAATACCAGCCCGACAGGCCGTTTGTTGGCAGGCGTTCTGGTAATATCCACTCCATCCAGGCGAATGGTGCCCGATGACGGGGCCAGCAAACCGGCAATGGCCCGCATGGTGGTGGTTTTCCCACAGCCCGACGGGCCCAGCAGGGCCACCAGTTCGCCCTTGCCAATGTCCAGATCCATTTCTGGCACGGCAACGTTTTTGCCATAAGAAAGGGTCAGTTTTTCAAGGCTGAGAAATTTTGCATCAGACATAGCGGGAAAATCCTAGGAAACGTTCGGCCAGAAACACAATACCCAGCGACATGAAAGCCAGCAGGGCCGACAGCGCCGCAACCGACGGGTCGTAAGTGATTTCCATATAGGCCAGCATATCAATGGGCAGGGTGCGCACACCGGGCCCGGATAAAAACAGCGACACCGGCACCTGATTAAAACTGGTGACAAAACCCAGAATGAAGGCCGCCAAAATACCACCGCGAATATTGGGCAACACCACGCGGAAAAATGCCCCCATGCGCGATGCCCCCAGCAAAACGGCGGCTTCTTCGATGTCGGATCGCAAATTGGTCAGGCTGGCGGAAACAACCCGCACGGCATAGGGCAAAATAAGCGCAGTATGGGCGACAAACAGGGCAAACAGAATGCCGGTGTTAAACGGCACGACAAAGTAACGCAGCAGCGCCAAACCCACGATAATGCCGGGCACAATAATGGGCGATGATACGATGGTACGGATGGTTTCGGTGCCCGGTACCTTGTAACGCGATAGCGCATAGCTGGCGGGAACGCCCAAAATCAGCGCCATCAGGGTACCGCCAATGGCCAGAAACATCGAAATGCCAAAACTTTGACGGAAACTTTCGATTTCAAAAACCTTGAACACCCAGCGCAGCGACAGGCCCTGTGGCGGAAAGGCAAGGGTTTCACCGGCGGAAAGCGACGCGGCAATAATAATGGCAAACGGGCCGATCAAAAACGCCAGCACCAGCAGCAAAACGATGGGGGAAAACAGGCGTGATGTCATTTCTTGTTCCTCGCCGTTGCCAAACGTTTGAGCAGCAGGTTCGCCGAAAAGGCCATGACGATCAGGATCAGGGCTATCACGCTGGCCGATACAAAATCATTGGCAACGGTCACGCGCTGATACATCAGGGTTTCCAGCATCAAAACCTTGGACCCACCCAGGATGGCCGGGGTGATATAGGCGGTCATGGAGCCGGTAAAAACCAGGGTGCCACCAATAACCAGCCCTTCGCGGGTGAGCGGCAAAATCACGCGGGTAAAAACCTGCAACCAGTTGGCACCCAGAACCCGGGCGGCAGGCACGGCATCGCGCGGCATGTTTTCCAGCGCACTGATCAGCGAAATGATCATAAGCGGCAAAAACAGTTGCAGCAGGCCAATGAAAACGGCGGTTTCGGTAAACAGGAACCGGATGGGTTCATCGCTTAGGCCAACGGCCACTAGCGCCTTGTTGACAAAACCGGTACGTCCCAAAATGACCAGCCAGGCATAGGTTCGGGCGACAGGTGAAATCATCAGCGGTAAAACCACCAGCCCGGTGACACGGCCCTTGCCCTTGGCAGGCAGGTTGACAATGGCAAAGGCCGCCGCATAGCCAATGACGGCCGATGCCGCTGTCACCATTGCCGCCAGTTTCAGGGTGCGAAAAAACACCGCCTGATTAAGCGAATGGGAAAAGAAATCAATATAGGCCTGGATAGACCAGCCATCAGCCGTGCGAAACCCTTCGGACAGAAGGATCATCACGGGAACCAGAAAAACGGCTCCGGCAAAAACGGCGGCAGGCAGGACCAGTGCAATGGCTTCGGCCCGGTTTTGAAACATTTTGGGTGCTCTGTCGGGGTGGTCATTGGACGCCTTGCCTGATGGCACGACGGGGGCTTGTTTTTATTCGGCACTTCGCGGACGTTGTCGCAAGATGGCAGGGTACCCGATGGTACCCTGCCGCCCTTGTTTTACTGGCCGACTTTTTCGTTCCACTGTTCCAGCCAGGCATCACGATGATCAATCATGACGTCGGACGGGATCAAATGCAGGTTGGCCACCGTATCGGCACCATAGGTCAGGTTATCGGCAATTTCTTCGGAAACCTTGACATCCTTGTTGGCCGGGCTATCGACCAGGCCTTCGGCAAGTTTGGTCTGAATGTCGGTTGACAGCCAGAAATCCATGAATTGCAGGGCAAGGTCACGATGCTTGCTGCCTTTGGTCAGAACCATCACATTCATGCCGCCTGACTGGCCTTCTTTCGGGGTTGCCCATTTGATCGGCAGGTCCATTTTGGAAAAGCCCTTCCAGGCGAAACGGCCAATGGGGGCCGCCCAGATTTCTTCCTGCTGCATCAATTGCACAAGCTGGGAAGAACGCACGTAGAATGTAACAATGTCATCCTTGTGCTTGCCGACTTCCTCGATCGGCGCCTTCAGGCTGGCATCGTCATCCCCCATGGCCTTGCCCAGCATATAAAGCACAAGCGGCCCCTGGCTGGTGGTGATGTTGGGCAGGGCGACATGGCCCGCCAGTTTGTCTGAAAGCAGGTCTTTCCAGGATGTAATGTCAACCTTGTCGGACCGATAGGCAATCGAGGTGCTGTAAAAGGTGTAACCAACGCTGTGACCATCCCCGTTCGGGTCTTTGGCGATGTCATAAAGTTTGTCAAAGTTTTCCAGCTTGGAAGTGTCGATTGTGTCGGTCAGGTCTTTGCGGTTTGCCGCAAGCGCATCCTGGGATGTCATAACAGCCAGATCGACAACCGGGTTATCCTTGTTGGCTTCCATTTTGGCAAGGCGCTCGACCGAGTTGCCGGTTTCAACAACCAGTTCACAACCGCATTTTTCCTCGAACGGTTTATAGAGGATTTCCTTAAACGCATCCTGGGCAAAGCCGTAAACCGAAATTGTCAGTTTGTTTTCGTCGGCGTGCGCCGCGTTAAGCGACAGCATCAGTGCACAGGAAGCCAGCAGCAGTTTTTTCACAACGTCTCTCCATTGGAATCGGGTGTTTGGTCAAGAGGGGCGGGGCCGGTGGAGGACCGAATGATCAGTTCCATCGGAACCCTGGACGTATCAGCCATGACGGTATCGGGGACCGTTCGTTTTTTTTGCGAGGGTGTTTTGGACTTGGGATCACGGTTGCCATTGATTTCATCTATCAGGGCGGCAACTGCAATATTGGCAATTTGTACCATATTCATTCGCAATGTGGTTAGTGCGGGGCTGATAACCGGCGAAAAAATCAGGTCATCAAAGCCGGTCACGCTCACCTGGGTGGGAACCTGAAAGCCTGCTGTTTGAAGTTCGGTCAGAACCCGTAAGGCCAACAGGTCGGATACTGTTGCGATCGCACTCACACCTTCGGCGATCCGTTCGGCCAGGTGCAGGGATGCTGTTGCGCCATCCTTGCGTAAAAGCGGCTGCAGCCAGACGGTTTGGCACGCAATATCGCGCTTAAAGGCGGCCTTCATGCCGCCAATGCGGTCATTTTGCACATTCGATGCCGGGTCATTGCCCAAAAGCAGCATGTTTTTATGGCCCAGATCCATCAGATGGCGGGCAATTTGTTCGCCAGCATTCCAATGATCGGCCGATACGGTGTTGCCAGGGGTGGAGGGCGTATCGATCATTGCGACAGGACAGCCCACCGTGCCAATGCGTGTGCCACGGCGGGGAATAACAATAAGTCCGTCTACTCCGCGTTCGATCAGCCGGCCGATGGCATCGGTCTGGGTGGTGACGTCGTCGCGGGAATCGGCAATCAGCACGCCATAATCATTGGCCGCCGCCGCACGTTCCATCGCCTGGGCAATTTGCGGGAAAAGCGGATTGCCAATATCGGGCAGAACCAGCCCCAAGACTCCGGATCGTCCTGTGCGCAAGGCCCGCCCAGCGCGGCTGGGGACATAGCCCATTTCGCTGGCTTTTTTGCGGATTTTCTTAACCAGATCGGCCGACACCCGCCCCTTGCCCGAGAGGGCATTGGAAACGGTGGCCGAAGAAACCCCAAGGGCCTCGCCTATTTTGGTCAGATTTGGGCCTGTCCGCTTGCCAGCCATTTTATGCTCGAATGTAACGTTTGCAAAAACGATGATTAATCGATTAACCAAACGCTAGTCGAGTCTTTTTAAAGAGTCGAGAAGAAATTGGGGCAGGCGCAGGCGAAAATTACCGCAAATGCGAATAAATTTGTCAGCGGAGAATGTAAGTAACTGAAAAAAATAGATTTTAATCGACTGTCTGTTGTGTGCTGCAACATGTATTGCTTGGCAAACAGGTTTTTCTTGACAGCTTACATGGTTGGATCCTAGCGTTATTCATAATAATGAACAAGTTCAAAATACTGAACTATGAAAATACGGAGGAAACAATGACCGGTCGTGGGGCGGAACGTATCCTTGAAGTGATCGAATGGTTGGCTTGCCAATCTGCCGGTCGCACATTGACCGATCTTGTCTCTGATCTGGATTTGCCAAAAAGCAGTGCGCTCATGCTTTTGCGCACATTGGTGCGGCACGGCTATGTGATGCGCGATGATGCCGGCCTGTATCACATTCGCCGTTTGCCTGGTGAAGTCAGTGACGATAGGCGTGCATGGGGAACGGTTTTGCGTCTTGTCGAGAGCAGTTTGCGCGAAGCGGTTCGTATGACGGATGAAACCGGTTTCATTGGCGTGTTCAATGATGCGCAGCAGGTGCGATATCTTAACAAGATGCTGCCAGCGCGCGAAATACGCTATGACCGTGATATCTCTGTCGCGCGTATTGCTGCTCATGTTGCAACCGGTCAGGTGTTGTTGGCGGGGCTGTCGGATGCTGATCTGAAGGCCTATTGCGTCAGGCTTGCCTCAACTCATGATGATGTTGATGCCGATGTTCTGATGGCGCAGATCAACGCAGTGCGGATCAACGGTTATTCTCTGAATTTACAAGGACGGATCGAGGGGGCGGCGGGTATTGCAGCTCCCATTTTTGATCGCAATGGCCAAATGGTAGCCGCCCTGAACATTGCAGGTCCACGCGAAAGAATTGCGGCACGACAGGACGAAATCCTTTCGGTCGTTATCAAGGCAGCACAACAGGCTTCGGCTGCAGTGTCAGAAATACGTCGCGAAAGCCGTTAAGGCGGGTTTTGTGGCGAGAAGTCGACGCAATTTTATCCTTGAAAGAAAACAGGGACGAAATTGCTTATTAAAAATATGGGAGGAAAGAAAAATGTTTCTAGCAAAATTACTGAAAGGTGCTGTGGCCGGGGTTGTTGCCCTGTCATTTGCTTCATCTGTTCAGGCCGCAGATTTTCCGTCGCGCGGGATCGAATTTGTCGCGGGTTATGGCCCGGGGGGCGGGCATGACACCATGCTGCGCGCTATGGCGAAGGTTATTCAGGACAATGATTTGTCGGAAGTTCCGATCAACGTTGTTAACAAACCTGGTGGCAGTTCCGCTGTGGCTCTTGGGTATTTGAATTCGCACAAAGGGGATGGTCATTTTCTGATGTCTGCCACGTCGTCATTTCTGACGACGCCACTGACATCGAATATTAATCTTGATTATACCAATTTCACGCCGATTGCGCGTTTGGGCATAGACCCGGAATTGCTGGTCGTAAATGATAAAGGTGCCTACAAAACCCTGGAAGATATTGCAAAAGCCGACAAGGTTTTGAATGTAGGTGGCAGTGGCACGGGGTCGATTGAAAATATCGTCGTTATCAAGCTTGAAGAAGCGCTTGGCAAGAAACTGAATTATATTCCTTTTCAGGGTGATGGGGAAGTTACGGCAGCATTGCTGAGCAATCAGATTGATTTTGCCATTACCAATACTGGTCCGGTTGGGGATTTTATCAAAACCGGTCGTTTTCATGCTTTGGCGATTAGCACTGAAAAACGTGTCAG
Organism: Thalassospira sp. TSL5-1; assembly: GCF_001907695.1. Taxonomy (NCBI): domain Bacteria; kingdom Pseudomonadati; phylum Pseudomonadota; class Alphaproteobacteria; order Rhodospirillales; family Thalassospiraceae; genus Thalassospira; species Thalassospira sp. TSL5-1. Next base: position 22,081 of record NZ_KV880642.1, on the reverse strand, counting down.
TCTTTTTCCGGATGTGCCGACATTTCTTGAACAGGGTTATGACATTAACCTGAGCCTGTTTCGCGGTGTAGTAGCAGCAGGCGACATTGGTGAAGAAGAAAAAGCCTATCTTCTGAAGATGGTCAAGGCGATGAGCGAAACCGAAGAATGGCAGACCAACTATATCGTGCCAAATTCGATTGTGCCTGATTTTCTGGGCCCGGATGAATTTGCAAAATATCTCGCAGGTATGAACGAAGTATACAGAACGTCTCTGACGAAACTCGGGATCATCAAGTAAGAAATTTCCGAAAAAACGGAGTTCTCCATGAAAATCTCGGAGATCATTCTTCTGGGCGGGCTGTCGGTATCTTCCGGCAGCCTCCTTTGGGGCAGTTTTGACATGCCCTATTCAACCGGCACCACATTTGGTCCTGGTTTTATTCCTCTTAATATTTCCATTGCCTTGCTGGTTTTGATTGCAGGACTTGTCATTCGCACGGTGGTGCGTTCAAAACGCGGTTTTGTAACATCGGAAGCCACAGGTGGTCATGGCGCGCATGGCGAGGGAAATGGCGGTGTTGAAACGTTAAGTGCGTTCATGCTTGTGGGGGCGATTGTTGCGATTGCGCTGTGCATTTATGCCATGTCGTTCGTTGGCATTCTGATCCCGCTTGGTGTTTTGCTTGTGATTTTGTCGTGGCGGTTTTCCGGTCACGGGTTGCTTAAATCGGTTGCGGTCAGCCTGATTGTGCTGGCGGTAATTTATCTGATCTTCTCGATCTGGCTTCGCATCCCGCTTCATTGATCGCCCGTCCCTTGAACTTCTGTTCTGGAAACAGTCATGCTTGATACTCTCGCCAGTCTCAGCGGCGGCTTTGAAACCGTGCTGACCTTTCACAATATTGCTCTGATTTTCCTTGCCGGGATTATCGGAACCGTTATCGGGGCATTGCCAGGACTGGGGCCATCCGCCGGTATCGCGCTGATGCTGCCTTTGACTTTTGGAATGCCCCATGCCTCGGGTCTGTGTCTTTTGACCGGTGTTTATATGGGCACCATGTATGGCGGGCGTATTACATCGATCCTGATCAATACGCCCGGCGATGCCCCTGCGATTATTACGGCCCTTGAAGGCTATCCGATGATGCGCCAGGGTAAGGGCGGACTTGCCCTTGGTATTTCGGCAATTAGTTCGTTTGTCGGGGGCTTCTTTGGTTTGGCCGTTCTGGTTTTCTTTGCGCCGGTTGTTGCCGAATATGCGATTTTTCTTGGTCCGCCGGAATATTTTATGCTGATGCTGGTGGGTCTGAGTACGATTGTGCTGCTCGCCGGTGCGGATGTTTTCAAGGCCTTGATCGTCACCTGTTTCGGGTTTCTGGTCAGTACTTTTGGCAGTGATTACATTTCCGGCCATATCCGGTTTGCGTTTGTGCCCGAGCTGATCGAAGGCATTGATTTTGTTGCCATCATCATTGGCCTTTATGGCCTGGGCGAGGTTTTTTATAACCTTGAGCGTAAAATCGTCCTTAATCTGGGTAAGCCGAACTTCCGTTTTTCCGACTACATTCCCGGCCGGAAAGAGATGAAAGAAGCCTCGGCACCCTCTCTTCGCGGGTCGATTTTGGGGACTTTCATTGGCATCCTGCCGGGTGCCGGTGCGACAATTGCAACCTTTCTGGCCTATGCGCTGGAACGTAAATTGTCGAAAACCCCCGAAAATTTTGGCAAGGGGGCCATTGCGGGCCTTGCCAGCCCCGAGGCATCGAACAATGCCGCCGTTCCGGGCTCGCTTATTCCGCTTATTACGCTGGGTATTCCCGGGTCAGGCGGAACGGCGATTATGCTTGGCGCGTTGATCATGTTTGGTTTGCAGCCTGGTCCGCTTTTGATGATTCAGTCGGGCGATGTCGTTTGGGCGATGATTGCCGGTCTGATTTTGGCAAATTTCTTTTTGCTGGCATCAAATGTGTTGTTGATCCCGTTATTTGTGAACCTGTTGCGTCTGGTGCAAAAACATCTGCCGAGCATTGTGGTCGGCTTGTGCATTGTCGGGGCGTTTTCGTTGAATTACGGCACGTTCAATATCTGGATCGCGCTGATTTTCGGTGTCGTCGGTTATTTGATGCGTAAAAACGACTATCCGACCGGCCCGTTCATTCTTGCGGTGGTGCTGGCCCCGCTGGCAGAGAACTATTTCCGCCAGTCAATCATGATCGCCCAGGGGTCGTGGAGCATCTTTATCGACCGTCCGGTTTCGTTGGCGCTGGTTGTGTTCATGGTTCTGGTGGTTTGCGCCAGCATCATCAGCAAGCAGTTTTTGCGTCGCCGCGAGGTCGGGACTGACTAGCCCGGACCAAACAATAAAGATCCGCGACCAGCATTTTGTCTGGTCGCGGCCTGATCTGACCTGATCGAGTTTTAAGAATATATTTTAGAATTAAAGGACTGAATTGGCATGGACGCACCAACATCACATTGGCGTAAAGCAGCCTTCACGCCTGAACAAAGCGGTGCTTTGAAAGGGCTTGTGGTTGTTGATCTTTCGCGCCTTGTTGCGGGCAATATGACATCGCTGCAACTGGCTGATTTTGGTGCCGATGTTATCAAGGTTGAACCGGTTTCATCGGGTGATCCGTTACGCGCCTGGCAAAGTGAAGGTGTGTCGTCGTTCTGGAAGGTTTACGGGCGGAATAAACGCAGCATCGCCCTGGATTTTCGAAAGGACGGCGCGATTGACATTTTGCGCGGCCTGATCGCCCATGCCGATGTGCTGATTGAAAATTTTCGCCCCGGCACGATGGAAAAAATGGGCCTGGCCCCCGATCAATTGCGCAAGGATCATCCCGGTCTGGTAATTTTGCGGGTATCCGGCTTTGGCCAGACCGGACCTTACAGCCCGCGCCCGGGTTTTGGCACTATTGTCGAAGGCATGTCGGGCTTTGCGCACCGTAATGGCGAGGCCGATGGCGGCCCGTTATTGCCCCCCCTGGCCCTGGCCGACATGATCGCCGGTTTATATGGCGCGTTTTCGGTGATGACGGCGTTACGGGTGCGCGATGATACCGGGCAGGGGCAGGTGATTGATCTGTCGCTGCTGGAGCCGATCATTTCTACCCTTGGCCCCGAAGCCCTGGACTTTGCCCTGACGGGCAAGGCCAAGCCACGGGTTGGCAATGGGTCAAATACATCAAGCCCGCGCAATGTTTATCAAACGGCAGACGGGTTATATGTTGCCCTTTCAGGGTCGATGCAGCGGATGGCGGAACGCCTGTTTCGTCTTATGGGCCGGGACGACATGAACAGCGATCCGCGCTACGCCACCAATGCGGCGCGTGTTGCCCATCGGCCAGAGGTTGATAAAATTGTTGGTGACTGGATTGGCCAATATACCCGCGATGAAGTGATGGAAATATTTGAGGCCGCCGAAATCACGGCATCTCCGCTTTATAATATCGTTGATATTCATCAGGATCGCCATTTCATAGAACGTGGTGTTTATGTTGATGTGCCTGACGATGACCTTGGTGAAATCGCCATGCACAGCCCGGTGCCGCGCCTGTCTGATACCCCGGGGACCATCCGTTTTGCGGCCCCCCGGCTGGGCGAACATAGTGAACAGATCCTGCGCGATATTGGATATGATGATGACCGGGTCAAAGCCGCCTTTGACAGTGGTCTGGTTAGTCGGAGTAAGGATAAATGACGGTTTTGCAGGATCAATCCCCTTGTTCGTGGCGATCATTGCTGTATGTACCCGCCAATAATCCGCGATTTGTTGGCAAGGCCCAGCAGCGCGGCGCCGATGGCGTTGTCCTGGATCTTGAAGACAGCGTTCCGGACGCTGATAAGGAAAATGCACGTAACCTTTGTGCAGAGGCCATTGCCAATATGGTTGATGGTGCAAGTGATGTGTTGGTGCGGATTAATGCCAGCCTGCGACAGGCCATTCCCGATCTGGAAAAAATCGTTCAGCCGGGTTTAAAGGCCATTTTGCTGCCCAAGGCCGACAGGCCTGACAAAGTGGCTTTGCTCGCCGAAACCCTTGATGAACTGGAAGTCGAGCGCGGCATTGCGCCAGGAAGCATCAAGTTCATTCCGATGATCGAGGCCCCTGCGGGTTTTTTTGCCGCCAGTGATATTGCCACGGCGTCGTCGCGGGCTGTTGGTTTGTTGCTGGGCAGCGAAGATTTTGCAACAGAAGCCGGGATGGAACCAGACCCTGAAACCCTGTTATTGCCGCGCCAGCAATTGGTATTTGCCGCCCGAAAGGCCGGGCTTGTGCCTTACGGTTTGCTCGACAGTGCGGCAGATTATTCCAACGTTGAAAAAACCCTGGAAATTGCCCGTCGCGCGGCCCGGTTTGGCTTTGAAGGGTCCACCTGTGTGCATCCGGCACTGGTGCCGGTTTTGAACCAGGCGTTTTCCCCCAGCGTTGAGCAAATTGCCCATGCCCGCGAGGTGATGGTAACCCTTGAGGCCGCAGCGGCACAAGGTAAGGGGGCGGCGGTTTTGAAAGGCCGCATGATTGATGCCCCCATGCGCAAACGCGCCGAAAGGCTGTTGGCCCGCGCCCGGCGTTTTGGGCTGGTTTAAATCAGCAATGATGAAGGCCTGAAGGCCGGACAAGGCAAAACCGGGAAACAGCCTTTATTGCTTCCCGGTTTTCGCAAGGCGTTTGGTTCATCTGTTTATAAGATAAACCGTTAAAGAACCGCGCCGATCTTCCAGGGCACGAATTCGTTGTCGCCATAGCCAAAATCTTCGCTTTTGGTTTTGGCGCCCGAAGCTGTATCAAGAAGGGTGTTGTAAATTTGCAAACCCAGTTCTTCGTGGGTTTGTTCGCCGGTAATCACGGTGCCGCAATCAATATCCATGTCTTCGGGCATCCGGGCAAAAAGGGTGCTGCTGGAGGCCAGCTTGAGCGACGGTGCCGGTTTTGCCCCAAAGCACGAGCCGCGACCGGTGGTAAAGGCAATGATATTGGCACCACTGGCGACCTGACCGGTGGCGGAAACCGGGTCATAACCGGGGCTGTCCATATAAACCAGGCCGTTTTTACGCACCGGGTAAGCATAACCAATGGCATCGGCCACCGGCGCACGGCCCGATTTGGCAACAGCACCCAGCGATTTTTCCAGAATGGTGGTCAGCCCGCCGCGCTTGTTGCCCGGAGAGGGATTGTTATCTAGTTCGGCATCGTTCTTTTCGGCGTAATCTTTCCACCAGTCGATCATCCCGGCAATACGGGCCCCGGTTTCGGCATCCGACCGGGCGATCAGCAAATGTTCGGCGCCAAAAATTTCCGGTGTTTCGGAAAGCAGGCTGGTGCCACCTGCCGCCACCAGAAGGTCGCTGGCAACGCCCAGCGCCGGATTGGCCGACAGCCCCGAAAAACCGTCCGATCCGCCACATTGCATCCCTAAAACCAGTTCGGAGGCCGGGCAGGTTTCGCGCTGGTCTTTGGAGACAACAGCGGCAATACCATCCAGCATCTCGACCGCCTTGCGCACGGCCGATGCCGACCCGGCAGCAGACTGGATATTAAAGCTGGCATAGCGCGCGGCGGTGTCGGGGTCTTCCTTTTCACCATAAGCACTAAGCTGGTTGACCTCGCATCCCAGCCCGACCAGCAACACACCGCCGAAATTGGGATGATCACGGTAGCCCGCAAGGGTGCGCACCAGAATGTCATAGCCTTCACCGCGATTGACCATGCCACAGCCCTGGTCATGCACAATCGGGGCAAAGCCATCAATGCCGGGATATTTGTGTAACAAGGTGCGGGTGGCCGCATCGGCAATGGCGCGGCATACCGTGGCCGAACAATTCACGGTGGAGATAATGCCGATATAGTTTCGTGTGCCAACCCGGCCATTTTTACGACGATAGCCCATAAAGGTATCGCGTTCCGGGCGCGGCAGGACAGGGGCTTCGGCCTTGTTTGCACCCAGGCGGGCTTCGCCCATTGCCAGGTTGTGGCTGTGCACCAGTGTGCCAATGGCAATGTCGGCGGTGGCGACGCCGATCACCTGTCCGTATTTCACAATCTGTTCGCCTTTGGTGATGTCGCGCGCGGCAAATTTGTGGCCAGCGCCAATATCCTCGGCAACATCAATTCCGGGCGACGACTGATCCCCGGTTTTTAAAGGCATAAGTGCAATAAGCACGTTGTCGGTGTCATTGAGGCGAAGGGCGTTAATCTTCATGGTGCGGGAACCTTGTTGATCATGGCGGTAAGCGCGGGTTTTTGTGTGGTATCGCCGTGGCTTTGGGCCCAATCGACAAAACCACGGATACGGCGCTCTATTTTTTGACGATGATTTTGGGCAATGTCTGCCAGTTTATGATCCAGAAACGGATTGCGGAAACGATCCAGCGTTGTTGCAAGATAGGCCTGTGCACGTTCTTCCATGCCTGCAGCGGCAAAACCGGGCATCACCTCGGTTTCATACATGTTTTGCAGGGCGCTAAGGGTTTCGTCATCTTCCAGAAACGCCTTGACCGATACTGTCGGATTGCTGTCCTGTTGCTGCCAGCGTTCGGCAAGCCATGTATGCCCGAGATTAAGAATAAACAGTTTCAGGGCTTCGATCTCGCCAAGGCTATCGACCAGTTCGATGGCAGAATGTTCGCATGGCAGAACAAGCCCGGGCTGATTTTCAACCGCCCACAGGGCATAGGGCTCACAAATTGCCCCGGCGGGGTCGATTGGTTCGGAAACAATCCGGTCCACCAGCGAGTTTACCCAGAGGATGCGGTTTTGCAACCAGTCCTGAAAGTCGCTGTCATCCTTTTCGGCCAGTGCCAACACGCAGGCCCGCAGGACCGCACCATTGTCGGGGATCAGCTCCATTGGCATGATCGTTAACGGGCGACCATGCGCCAGGAACCGTTCTTTTAACAACAGGCGTAATTTTGCCGGGAAGGACATGCGCTGGTCAAAGTTGTTTTGTTTATCGACCGCTTGCGGGGCGTAGCCGGCATCGGCGGTGTTTGATACCAGATATTCGACTTCATTGACAAAAATCGAAACGATTTTGGGCCAGTCTGTTGCGGTTGAGAGGGTGCGCGTGATCGAACATACCCGTTGTTCACGGTCTATAGTTGCGCCAGCATCCAGGCCCCGTATTTTAACCCGATAGCCATCCTCTGCCGCCAGGGCTGCCAGGCGGCCACTGCGGGTGCTGGCCCCGCTGGATTGTACAACCGTGATTGGGCCGATGGCCTTGCCGTTGGTCAATGCCTCGTCCACGAACAGGTCAAAATGGGCCTGAAGAAACCGGCTGGTGCCAAACTGCAAAATCGGGGTGGGGCTTTTAGCGGACATGAAGAACCGCCTTCACGATTTCTTCGCGGTCATGCAGCCAGCTTGTCAGCTGTTCCACACCGTTATCGAACGATCCTTCGTGAGTGTTTAGCAGATCAACCGGCACGTCACCGGCGCGCATATGGCTCATGACCTTGTCAAAATCGGCGCGAAGGGCGTTGCGACTGCCCATCAGGGTGGTTTCACGTTTGTGGAATTCCGGGTCATCAATGCGCAATTCGCCTTTGACCACGCCGACAAAGACCAGCGTGCCGCCATGTGCCAGGTCATTAATCGCGACATTCATGGCATTGATGTTGCCGGTGGCATCAAACACGGTTTCAAAGCCATCTTCGGGCAGGTCGGCATTGGCATCATTGACCAAAACCCCCTTGGAGCCTGTGACGATGGCGCAGGCACGGTCAAGGCGCTGCTGGCTGGTATCACGCAGGGTGATTTCGGCCCCGGTAAGGCTGGCAAACAGGGCCGTGCCAATGCCAATGGGGCCAGCGCCAACAATTAACGCCTTGGTGCCGGGCTGGATGTGCGACCGGCTGACCGCATGGGCACCAATAGCGAGAAATTCCACCATGGCCGCATCGCGGGCGGAAAGGCCCGTTGCTGGGTAAAGGTTGCCTTCGGGTACGCTGATTTGATCGCACATGCCGCCATCACCATGCACGCCCAGCACCGAAATCGACATGCAGCAATTGGGTTTGCCAATACGGCAGGCATGGCAGGTGCCACAGGTCACATAGGGGTTGACGACCACAAGGTCGCCTTCGGCAATTTCGCCGTTTGACGAGGGATCAAGTGCTATGCCCGATAATTCGTGCCCCATGACCCGGGGATATTGCAAAAATGGATGAAGGCCTTCCATAATGTGATAATCCGTGCCGCAAATGCCAATCGCGCGAATCGCAACACGGATATGCCCCGCCTTTTTCGTTGGAAACGGGGCAGACCCGTTGCTTAGCGTGCCCGGTTTCTCGCATAGGATGGTTTTCATCAGGGTCATGGCTGCTTCTCTGTTATCTGTGTTCTGGCTCTGGATGGACCAAATTGTATTTTATACATAAAAAACAAGTTCGATTTGCCGTCAATCGTTTTTTATGAATAAAATACCAATGCCTACGGTTTCTTCGATGACAAAGCAATTGCGTTTCGTGGCAACAGTGGGCATTTTCAGGTGAACGTGCGGGGAGACGGGAAAGAACGTGGCGAAAACCAATCGGACATACAAGGAAACCTATAACGCCTGCCTGGATTATATTGTCGCGCTTGGTGAAGGGGCGTGCCTGCCGCCGGAAAAGGAAATGGCGGGAAAATGGTCGATCAGCCGCAGCACGGTACGCGCTGTTCTGGACCATCTTTCCGAAGAAAAAATCATTCACTGGAAAGGCCGGGATAAAACGGTTTTGCGGCTGCCGGTCAAGGCGGATTATTTTCAGGCCAGCGAGACGCGACCGACCGCCGATCTGATCGAACCGGCCTTTATGCAATATATTGTTGGCGGCGATCTGGCACCGGGAACGGTTTTGCGCGAAAGCGAGCTTGCCAAAAATTTTGGCGTCAGCGCGTCATCGGTGCGGGAATATCTGATCCGGTTTTCCCGCTTTGGCCTGATCGAGAAAAAGCCCAATCGTTACTGGGTGTTGAACGGTTTCACCCGTGATTTTGCGATGGAACTGTTTGATGTGCGCGAAATGTTCGAGCTGCGTGCCTTTGACACCTTTGTCCAGCTTCCCGCAGATCATGCCAACTGGCAAAAACTGACAGCTCTTGGTAATGAACATCGTTATTTGCAGGAAGATATGGACGGGCGCTACATGCAGTTCCCCCGTCTTGATGACCGATTCCATCGGCTGATCATTTCCGCCTTCCACAATCGTTTTGCCGATGACTTTTACGATCTGGTGGCGCTGATTTTTCATTATCATTACCGCTGGAACAAAACCGGCGAAAAAGGCCGCAATGCTGATGCGGTTGAGGAGCATCTGCGCGTGATTGATGCCCTGATTTCCGGGGACTTTGACGTTGGGCGCATTCGTTTTCGTGAACATTTGCAAACTGCCCGGCGGACATTGCTGGCGTCTGTTTCCTGGGATTAATCAGGCCTTCTGACGGTGGCGCTATGCGCACCGGGATGCCCACTTTGGCCTTTTGTACAGAAAAATGTTTTTAATCCATGCAAAACATTTGACAAGCGTTAGGCCTGCGCTAAAAATGTATTTTAACGATAAAAAACAATCAGAATAGGGTAGGCGTCCTCGTTATCGGCCAGATTAAGGTACTGTTGGCGGGCTGTTTCTCGGTCATTGCCAGAATGCAAATCTGCCGCGTCTTTCCGTTTTGATTGGTGCATTACAGGCTCTGCTTTTGCGAATGCGTTAAGCGCGCAGGCGGGCCGCATGATCGATATTTACAACCGGGAGACATACGTCGTGACGCCAGAACGAACCACGGAGCAAACGCCGCCTCCGAGAAACCCGTCATCATTCTTCTTCTGGATGAACATGTCGGGAGACGAGCGCAAAGATCTGATCCAGAAATTTGCCGCCCTGTTCAGCCTGGTGGTTCTGATTGTTGCATTTTCCCTGACCAGCGATGCGTTTTTCTCGCTGGGTAACGCCATGACGGTGTCGTTGCAGACAACATCGATTGCGTTTCTCGGGATCGGGGTGACAGTTGTTATTCTGACCGGCGGGATTGATTTGAGTGTTGGCTCGGTGCTGGCGCTTTCCGGGACGGTGGCAGGCTTGCTGGTCAAGGCCGGATGGCCTGTTTATGCCGGGATGGGCGTTGGTGTGCTGGTTGGCACATTGTGCGGTATCATCAACGGGTTGGTGGTGACGCGGCTGAAACTGGCCCCCTTTATCGCCACCCTGGGCATGATGATGATCGCCCGTGGTGTTGCCCTGCAGCTTACCGGGGCCGCGCCGGTTTCGCAGTTGGGCGAGGCCTTTGGCGAACTTGGTAACGGGTCGTTTTTCCGTATGCTGGAAAAAGGGGCCAATGGCCTGCCGCATATGATTTTCCCCGGCATTCCTTACCCGGTGGTGTTGATGGTCCTGATGGCGATTGTGGTGGCGTTTATTTTGCGCCGCCTGTCAATCGGGCGTCATGTTTATGCCGTTGGGTCGAACGAGGAAGCCTCGCGCCTTGCTGGTGTCAATGTCAATGGCACCAAAATGTTTGCCTATGCCACATCGGGTTTTCTCGCCGGTATTACCGGGATCATCCTGATGTCCCGTCTGGTTACGGCCCAGCCGAATGAAGGTGTCATGTATGAACTCGATGCCATTGCTGCTGCGGTGATTGGCGGCACGTCGCTGATGGGCGGTGTGGGCACGATTTCGGGCACCATGATTGGCGCATTCGTGATTGGCATCTTGCGCAATGGCCTGAACATGAATGGTGTTTCGTCATTCATCCAGCAAATCATCATCGGTTGCGTGATCATCGGGACCGTTTATGTCGATCATCTGCGCAATCGCCGGTGATTTTATCCAAGCCTAATAATAATCAGTTCAGTGGAGGAAAAAGATGAAAAAGTTACTATTGGGGGCTGCCTTTGCCCTGGTGGGAATGACCAGCATTGCCGCCGCCCAAAGCAATGAAATTGCCGTCATTGTGAAAACCACAAGTTCCAATTACTGGCAGAACGTTCATAAAGGCGCACAAAGTGCGATTGATAAACTGGACGGCTATAAAATGTCGTTCCAGGGCCCGGCAACGGAATCGGCTGTCGCCGATGAAGTCAACATGGTGCAGAACGCGATTAACCGCAAAGTTGCCGGTATCGTGCTGGCCCCGTCCGACCCGGACGCGTTGGTGCCGTCAGTAAAAAAGGCATATGAAAACGGTATTCCGGTTGTCATCGTTGATTCAGCCCTGTCTGATGCGGGCAAGGAATATTATCAGGCTTTCCTCTCTACCGATAATCGCAAGGCAGGCGAGCTGTGTGCCAAGCAGATGATCGATAAAGTCGGGACAACCGGCAAAATTGCCATCATGTCCTATGTGGCCGGTGTTGGGTCGGAAATTGGCCGTGTGGGCGGCTTTACCGACTATATCAAAGCCAATTCCAAACTTGAAATTGTTGGCCCGTTCTATTCGGAATCGCAAATGGCCAAGGCCCTGAACCAGACGACCGACGTATTGGCTGCCAACCCGGACCTTAAGGGCATTTTTGGGGCCAATGAACCGACCGCCATTGGCATGGGTCGCGCCATCGTTCAGGCTGGCAAAAAGGGCCAGCTTGTCGCCATTGGTTTTGACGGCAACGAAGACCTGCAGGGCTTTGTGCGTGATGGCACGCTGGATGCCATTGCCGTTCAGGGTTCCTACCAGATGGGTGAAAAAGGCATTGAAACCATTGCCAAGCTGCTGAAGGGCGAAAAAGTCGACAACTTCATCAATACTGGTGTTGTTCTTGTCACCAAGGACAATCTCGACACCCCCGAAGCTCAGAACGTTCTGTACTAATTAAGCTATCAGGCGATGTTGTGCCGGGCTGGTGCAACATCGCCGCGCTTGAAATATCCAGGAGAAATTCGGATGAATGCCCTTTCCCCCGTTGTTGAAATGAACAACATCGTCAAGCGGTTTGGCGGTATCCACGCGGTTGAGGATGTGTCGCTAAACCTGTATCCGGGCGAAGTCGTCGGGGTTTTGGGGCATAATGGTGCCGGTAAATCCTGCCTGATGAAGATTTTATCCGGTGCAATGGCCTATGATTCCGGGGAAATCAAAATTCAGGGCAGTGCGGTTGAAATGTCCAGCCCGATTGATGCCCGCCATTGCGGGATTGAAACCATTTACCAGACATTGGCCTTGGCCGATCATTTGAATGCGCCGGCTAATCTGTTTTTGGGGCGGGAGCTTAAAACCCGGTTCGGGATGCTTGATGACCGCAGAATGGAAGAAGAAACCCGCAAGGCTTTACGCAGCCTTAACCCCAATTTCCGCAATATTACCGAGGCGGTGATGAATATGTCTGGCGGTCAGCGCCAGGTGATTGCGATTGCCCGGGCGATTTATTTCAATGCCCGCATTGTCATTATGGATGAACCGACCGCCGCCCTTGGCCCGTCGGAAACGGCGATGGTGGCAGAGCTGATTGAAAAATTGCGCGAAAAAGGCATCGGCATTTTCCTGATCAGCCATGACATGGATGATGTTTGTGAATTGTGCGACCGCATTGTGGTGATGAAAAACGGGCGCAAGGTTGGCGAACATCAGGTTGAAGATGTCAATAAGGACGATATTCTAAGCCTGATCATCAAAGGCGAACTGCCCGACAATTGGGCCCCGCGCAGCCGTATGCCAGCATAAAGGCCTGAAATCACGCCGCAATAGTTCAATGTGCCACGGATGATTTCCGTGGCATTTTCTTTTTAGGGTGGTGTGGGATTGTCATAAAAAAATGCCACCCGGCTGGCGGTTTATGCCGGGTGGCGCACAGAGCATGACTGCATCTGTAAGGTTATTTCTTTTGCAGCTTGGCCTGTTCAAGTGACCAATATTCCATATCAAACAGATCCGCCTCGTTGATCGGCTGGAAACGGCCAATTTTTTCGGCCGCATTAATGATCCGGGCGGTTTGTTCGCCCAAATCACCGGCAATGGCTGCCGCTTTCGCATCCTTGCCCAGGCCGACAAGACCCACATTTCGGATCAGAACAATGCGGGGCCACGGGTCCAGTTGCACTTTTGGTTCGCTGGCATTGGGCGCATTGCGATTGAAATAGGCACTGTATTTTCGCTGATAATCTTCAATTGCGGCAGAAATGGTGCTTTCATTCGCATTTTCATCAATGATCATCGGAAACGGTTTGATCCGGATAACATGGTCTGGTGTCGCCGTCCCGCGCATGGCAATGTCTTCCAGTGCCGGATTGGTCAGATAGGTGCGAATAGACGGTGTGGTGCGGAAATCCATCGCAATAGCATTGGCAAATGGTGATTCGCCTTTTTGCAGGGCGGATTGCAGCTTGTCACGCAGGGTTTCGTTCAGGCTGCCGTCCGATTTTTCCGGCCCGGGCAGGCTAATGCCTTTGGCTTCAATGTAATTTTCGGCCTCAGTGACAAAACCGATCATGCGGTCATAAGATTCTTTGGCCGTTGCGCCAAAGGTGAAAAGACCATGATTTTTCAGCCAAAGCCCCTGGCAATCCGGGAACTGGTCAAACAGATCCGCCCCGGCGATCGACAGGTCGTAACCCGGCATCACATAGGGCAGGAATGCCAGGCGGTCGCCGTAAATTTCGCGCATGATCTCTTCGGAATTATCCTGGTCTGCCAGTACCAGAACGGCCGTTGAATGGGTATGATCGACAAATGTGTCGGGCAGGTAAGCATGCAACAGCGCCTCAACCGACGGGTTCGGGGCATCGGCCTCCAGCAGGTTTTTGCGCAAAAGCGCGACCATTTCCGGGTCGCTCAGGCGGCCCTGATGACGGGCATCGTGTAGCGGCTGAAGATATACCGCCGGAAGCCCCGGTGCCTCGATGGTTTCAAGGTCCCAGCCGCTACCTTTGACATGGATGATACGGGTACCGTCATCCTGGGTGATTTTGACCGACGTATTTCCCCCGCCATGCAAAACAAGATCGGGCACCTGGCCGATAATGCGCGATGTATAAACCCGCAACCCCAAATCGGCAGGCTGGCCGTTGGCAATGGCCTGGTCAATATAGCTTTGGGCGTCCTGATCGTTCCATAAATTTTGCATCGGGCATATCCGTTAGGCTGAAATTTGAAAGATGAAATTCAATAACAAATAAAAGGCACGACACCGAGGGAGAGCGGTGCCGTGCCGTATTGCCGAAATCAGAAGTCGAAATCGTCGATATTGTCTTTGGTAAACACGGTCCGTTTGGGCAGAAGGATAATGCCGTTGCCTTTGGCCTCATAGTCATAGCCCTGAACACTGTTGGGCGAAACCTCAACCGTGCCAACACCGGGAATGTCAAGTTTGTCGCCAACATTCATCGGGCCGTTTTTCAGGACATGATCGGCAACGTAAACCGAGATTTTGCCTTGCTCGGTTACATCCCACAGGCCAAACCGTTCCACCGTGCCGCGTTTGACATAGGGGCGCATGACATTGGGGGTGCTAAAGCCAACGATGGTGACTTTGCCTGCGCGGTCCAGGTTTTCGGCGGCCTGTGCCGATGCGGGCAGGGCATTTGCATCCGGGGCAATAATGGCATCCAGGTCCGGATAGGCTTTCAGAATGCTTTCGGCGGTTTGCAGGGATTTCTGCGCATCGTTATAGCCATACTGGGTGGTGACAATTTCCCAGCCCGGATGTTCCTTGGCAATTTTGGCCTTGGCAGCATTCGCCCAGGCGTTCTGGTCGGTCACGGTCGGGCTGGAATAGAAAAAGGCGACCTTGGCCTTTTCTTTTTTGATGCCGTCATTTGCCATATCGACCAGCAGGCCGCCCAACTGTTCCGGGGTCCCCTGGTTAACATAATAGCTGCGGCATTCCGGCTTCACGTCGCTGTCCCAGGTCATGACCAGCACATCGCGCTGCATGGCGCGTTTTAGCGCCGGGCACAAACCATCGGGCGAAACCGACGACAGGATGATGGCATTATAGCCCTGATTGACAAAGTTGTTCACAAACTGCACCTGACCGGAAACACTCGGTTCCGTCGGGCCGTCATAGGTGACCTTGTCGTTCAGTTCCTTACCGGCTGCCAGCGCACCATTGCCGCCGCTGGTGAAAAAGCCCACGCCAACAAGTTTCGGAATAAAGGCAATCTGGCTTTCGGCCAGGGCAGGCGATGCGGCAGCAAGCAAGGACCCTGTAACCGCAGCAGCGATAGTCCATTTAAAGTGACGTCCAAACATGTCGTTCCTCCTCATGATGCTGCGCGTTTCCGGTTCGTCGCCATTATTCGCGCAGCGACAAAGCTGGTCAGCAAGGCGCTTCCGTGGCGCAATGCGACCGCAACCACCAGCAACGCACCAGAGAGCGCGCTGGAAATCTGACTGGGGACACCGCTCATTTGCAGGCCCTGTTGCAGGTAACCAATAACAAGCGTTGCCAGAAATGTGCCGATGATAGACCCTTGCCCGCCATAAATGGAGGCCCCACCCAAAACTGCTGCCGTAATGGCAGGTAACAGGGTTGCGGTACCAAGGTCGACACGGGCTGATCCGAAATAGGCCGATAAAACCAGCCCGGCGACGCCGGCAAAAATGCCGGTCATCATATAGGTGATGGTTTGAATGGTGCGAATGGGTAGCCCGCTGTAACGGGCGGCATGTTCGCTTAGACCGCACAGGAAAACCGACCGGCCAAAGCGCGAGAAATGTAAAATGACAAACAGAATAATCGCCTCGGCCAGCAAAACCAGGAACGGTGCGGGTAATCCTGTAACATCGATATAGGCAAAGCCGGTAAAGCTGTCGGGGAAATTGCCAATACCTTCATAACCCCCCGCACCAACAACACCCGAAAGCACGGTTGCCGCCCCGCTAAACAGATAAAGGCTGCCCAGTGTCACCACCAGTGGCTGGATGCGCGACAGATGAATGATCCCGGCATTGAACAGCCCGGCCAGCGCACCTGCCCCAAGGGCGGCAGCGATACACAACGCTAGCGGCAGGCCAAAGAAATTGGCGATGCCGAAAATGATGGCGCATAAACCAATGGTGGAGGCAAAGGAGACGTCAATCCCGCCTGCAATAATCACAATCGTCAGCGGCAGGGCGATAATGCCGATCTGGGCAAAGTCACTGGTGCTGTAAAGCAGGTTGGACAGGTTTAAAAAATTCGGATTGAGGGCGCCGAAAATGGCAAATTCGGCAACCAGCATCCCAAACAGCGCCATTTCCCAGCGCAGAAAGAAACGTTTCATTGTGCGTGCTCCTGCGGGCCGGGTGTCGATGGGGTGGGCGAGGGTGTTTTGGCAGTATTGGCAGTGTTGGTTGCGCCTTGCGCGGTATTGGGGGCGTGCACGGCATAACGTTTGGCGCGAATGGCTTTTTCAACCGCAATGCGGACCCGGCCATCAAGCAACAACACCAGCAACAGAACCGCACCTGCGATAAAGTCGTTCCAGAAGGCTGGAATTTTTAAAAAGACGAGGGCACTGTCGATTGAGGTCATGAAAATCACGCCAACAAACACACCAGGTACCGTCCCGCTGCCACCCAGAAGGCTGACCCCGCCCAAAACATTGGCCGCAATCGCCTTAAGCTCCACGCCATTGCCAGCCTGATTGGGAATGAACCCGATTTGGGCGGCAAAAATGATTCCGGCCAGCGCGGCGAGCGTACCAGCGGCAACAAAGGCGCTGATTTGAACCAGATGAACGCGAATGCCAAGATGGCGGGCGGCCTGGCGGTTGTCCCCGACAGCATAAAAATAGCGACCAAAGCGCGTATGGCGGGTGATGACCCACACCACAGCTAGGGCCAGCAGCACTGCTACGGTTAAAACCGAAATGCCGAGGCTGCCATTTTCGGCCAGAAATTTAAGGGATTGTGGTAATTCCTCGATCCATTTGCCGCCCGTCAGGATCAGCATGATGCCGCGAAACAGGCCCAGCGTGCCCAAGGTTGCAATAATCGATGGCACATTGAACAAGGTAACAAGAATACCGTTAAACAGGCCGGCCAGCGCCCCGCACAACAGGCAGATGATAATGGCGGGGGCGAGGCCCATACCGTCATTAAGCAAAAGGCCCAAAATAACGGCACTTAAACCCAGGACAGACCCGCTCGATACATCAATATTGCGGGTCAAAATCACCAGCATGGTCCCCAGGGCGACCGTCATCAGCACCAGGCTGTTGGACATAATGACCGATGCCGTGGACAGCGACAGATAGCCAGGGGCCGCCATCCCGATCAGGACAAAGGCCAGAACGGTCACGCCAAACAGGGTGGCAACACGGTTGCGGGCAAAGAAATCAAGCATGGCTGGCCGCTCCGGAGTCAAAGGCTAAATGGGCGATGGCATCAACATTGATGGCCTGGCTTGCCAGTTCACCGCATTGATGGCCGTGCGCCATCACGATCACGCGGTCTGCCAGTTGTTCAATTTCATCGAAATCCGACGAAATCAGCACCACGCCCAGGCCTTTTTCCGCCAATTGATGGATCAGGCGATAAATGTCGTTGCGGGCGGCCACGTCAACGCCGCGTGTCGGCTCATCCAAAATCAAAAGCTGCGGGTTGGCGGCAAGGCATTTGGCCAGCAGGACCTTTTGCTGGTTCCCACCAGAAAGACGCCCGGCAGCCTGCCCCGGCCCTTCGCATTTGATGCCAAGGGCATCGCGAAATTCGGAAAATTCACCGGTTTCGCGTTTGCCTTTGGGGAAAAATCCCATGCGGTGCATGGTGTAGCCCGACATATTCCATGCCAGTGATGCCTCAAGGAACAGGCCGTTTTGCTGGCGATCCTCGGGCAGGTACACCAGCCCGGCATCCACACATTTGCGCGGCGAACGATCAACAAGGTCTTGGCCCTGAAGTTTTACCGTTCCACTGCTCGACGGACGCAAGCCAAACAGGGTCTCGGCCAGTTCGGACCGCCCGGCACCCACAACGCCCGCCAGGCCGACAATCTCGCCTGCGCGAACATCAAACGTAATATCGCGAAAACCTTCGCCGCAGAAACCCGCAACTTCCAGCACATTGCTGGCAAGGTTGAAATCGGTGTTGCGCTGGCGTATCGGGTCGTGGACGGATGCGGTTTCGCCGCCGCCTGATTTGGTCATGGCTTCGACGATCTGGTGGTCGTCATAGTCATCCAGCGTGCCATAAAGAACAATGGCGCCATCACGCAACACGCTGATGACGTCACAAATTTCGCGAATTTCGCGTAATTTGTGCGAAATAAAGAAAATTCCCACCCCCTGCGCCTGAAGCTGGCGGACGCGGTCAAACAGGGCATTGGCTTCATGCGGGGTCAGGGCCGATGTTGGCTCATCCAGAATCAGAACCCGTGCCTTGCGCACAAGACCGCGCAGAATTTCAACAATCTGCCGGTCCGCAATTTCAAGGGTGGCTGCCTGGGCATCCAGGTCCAGACGGACCGAAAGGTCATCGACCAGCTTTTCAATATC
This sequence comes from Thalassospira sp. TSL5-1, assembly GCF_001907695.1. Classification (NCBI taxonomy): domain Bacteria; kingdom Pseudomonadati; phylum Pseudomonadota; class Alphaproteobacteria; order Rhodospirillales; family Thalassospiraceae; genus Thalassospira; species Thalassospira sp. TSL5-1. The sequence goes on along the minus strand of NZ_KV880642.1, from coordinate 3,703 downwards.
GCTGCGCAGGTTTTTTGCCGATGATCGGAGGCCAAGGCAGATATTTTCCAGCACCGACTGGTTGGGAAGGATTTGTGCTTCCTGCGGCACCAGATAAAGCCCCAATGCCTGGGCTGCTGCCGGAGACGGATTACTCAGCACCTGACCATTGATCTCGATACTGCCCGATTCCGGGGTCACCAACCCGGCGATGGATTTCATTAATGTGGATTTGCCTGCGCCATTACCACCGAGCAGGGCATGGACCTGACCGGGCAGAAGGGTGATGTCCACACCTTTGAGAACTGCCGTTCCGCCATATGATTTCCATATGTCGTTTACGCGAACGGCTGCTACGTCTTGGTTGTTCCGTTCCATCCCTGGAGCCTGTTCATTTGTTTTTCTGGTAAACATGTGATCACAACAAGGCAGGGGCGTCAATATGAATTATTGCCCATTTTTATTGTGCAATGCGTCATTTTTGTCTGATTAGTATGGGTTTCATTAGATTTTCGAGTTTTTGCGAAATTTGCAATTCGGGGCAGTTGACGTGATCATTTGTTTATTGGATAATCATCTGAACAAATAACACGAATTTGGGATGGCGTTCATGGTGTCAGATAATACGGACCGGAGCTACGCGGACGCGGAGGAGGAAACGCTTACCCGTATTGCGTGGTACTATTATAATGATGGTTTGACCCAGGGCGAAATCGGCGACAAGCTGGGGCTTTCGCGGATCAAGGTTTCGCGCCTGCTGGAAAGTGGCCGTCGAACCGGTATTATTCAGGTGCGCATCAATTCCCGCCATCAGGGTTGCCTTGAATATGAACAGCGTCTTCAGGATCACTGGGGCCTGCGTGAAGTCCGCGTTATTCCCCATCTGGAAGGCGGGGATCTTAGCGAACGCCTCGGTCAGGCGGCAGCACAATTTCTCATGCAGCGGTTGCGTCCCGATGATTTGCTTGCAGTGGGCTGGGGGGCAACGGTCAGTCACACCATCCAGCGCCTCGGGCACATGGCCAATGAACGCAATGTCTCGCTTGTCAGTTTAACCGGTGGTGTTGCCACCTATGTTGATGGCATGCGCACAGCAAACTGGGGCAGCAGTGTGCATCTTGTGCCTGCGCCTCTGCTTGTCTCTGATCAGAGTGTGGCCTCTGCTCTGATGGCGGAACCCGCGATTTCGGCTGTCCTGGAAATGGCGCTGAATGCGGCTTATCAGCTGGTTGGTATTGGCGAGCTGAATGTCGACTCCACCGTGGTGCGCAGTGGCTATATCACCCCGGTCGAGGTCGAACCCTTGCGCCGCAAAGGGGCGGTTGGTGATATCCTTTGTCAGTTTTTTGATGATAACGGCCAGGCACTTGATCTGCCGCTGCATCATCGTGTGGTGGGCGCGCGTCTTGCTGCCCTGTCAAATTCTGAAAATGTCATTGCGGCTGCCGGCGGGCTAAGCAAGGTGCGGGCTATTCAGTCCGCATTGACGGGCAAATATGTCGATATCCTGATTACCGATGAAAAAACCGCCGAAAAGTTGCTGGAGGAAAACTGACATGACAAAAGGTGATTATCTTCTGGCAATTGATGCCGGAACCGGCAGTGGCCGTGCGGTGGTGTTTGACCGCGATGGCAATCAGCTGGGCGCTATGCAGCGCGAATGGTGGCATAAAACCGACCCGCGCTATCCCGGTTCGATGGATTTTGATGTTGAAGGCAACTGGGCACTTATATGTAGCTGCATTCAGGGCGCCTTGGAAGCTGCCGGTATTTCGGGTTCACATATTGCCGCCGTCAGCGCGACGAGTATGCGCGAAGCCTTTGTCGCCTTTGATCGCGAGGGTCGCGAAATCTGGGCTTGCGCCAATGTCGATGGCCGTGCGGTTGATCAGGTGCGCCAGCTTAAAACCGATTTCCCCGGCGTCGAGCAGGATCTGTACAACCAAACCGGTCAAACCTTTGCCCTGGGGGCCTTGCCGCGCCTGTTATGGCTGCGCCAGCAAATGCCCGATATTTACGACCGCATCGACAAAATCTGTATGTTGTCGGACTGGGTTGTGGCCCGCCTTTCCGGGGTGATTGCGTCTGATCCCTCCAATGCGGGGACCACGGGCATTTTTGGTTTGCGCGAACGCGACTGGCTGCCATCGGCCATGTCTCGTTTGGGCTTGCGTGACGATATTTTCCCGCCAGCCTGCGAAACCGGTACGGCTGTGGGCACGGTTACGGCAAAGGCCAGTGCCGAAACCGGCCTTTCAACCGATGTAACGGTTGTGGTCGGCGGCGGGGACTGCCAGATGGGCACCGTCGGGCTGGGTGTTACTGCGATTGGCGATTGCGCCGTTATGGGGGGCACCTTCTGGCAGCAAATTGTCAATGTCGAGTCCAGTTTGATCGACCCGGAAATGAATGTGCGCATTAATCCGCATGTTATCACCGGGCTTAACCAGGCTGAGGCGATCAGTTTCTTTGTCGGCGCGGTTATGCGCTGGTTCCGCGATACGTTCGGCCAGGAAGAACTCGCCGCTGTCGATGATCCCGGTCAGGCTTACACCCTGCTCGAACAGAAATCGGCCAATGTGCCGCTGGGCTCTTATGGTGTGATCCCGATTTTTTCCGATGTCATGCGCTATGGGGCCTGGTATCACGCGGCACCGTCTTTCCTTAATCTCAGCCTCGATCCCGAGAAATCCGGCAAGGCCGTTTTGTTTCGGGCCTTGCAGGAAAATGCCTGCGTGGTTGCGGCACGCAATCTCAAATCGATCTTCGATCTTGCCGGGACGGTGCCCAACCATATTGTTTTTGCGGCCGGGGCGGCCAAAAGTCCGCATTGGGCCCAAATGCTGGCCGATGTGACCGGGCTGGTGGTGAAAACGCCGAAGGTTAAGGAAGCAACCGCCTTGGGGTGTGCCAGTGCGGCTGCCGTGGGGGCCGGGTTTTACAAGGACCTTGCGGGTCTTGGTCGTGAATGGGTGAACTGGGACCGTACCTTTGAGCCCGATCTTGCCTTAAAGCCTTCATACGACGCCCTTGGTGATCGCTGGGCCGCAGCCTATGCCGCGCAACTGGCCCTTGTTGATCAGGGTGTCACCACCTCAATGTGGAAGGCGCCGGGGCTTTAAGCGCTCATTCTTCTTATTGTCTTGAAATCAATCTTCATAACCACAGGAAACACTATGCTCGTACAAATGGTTCATATTGATGTTAAAGAAGGCCATGTCGATGAATTCATCGAAGCCTTCCGGATCAATTACGAAGGCTCGCGCAAGGAAGAGGGCAATCTGCGCTTTGATGTTCTGCGCGATCCCGAAAATCCGCATAAATTCACCATCTATGAAGTCTTCCGCGATGATGCGGCCCTAGATGTGCATCGCAACACCCCGCATTACAAGGAATGTGTCCGCCGGATTGACCCGATCATCACCGGCCCGCGCACCAAAACTTATTATAATGCCGAGATGGCCGATTACCTCTAATCTGCCGGTCCTTGCCATATATATGTCAAAAGGTCCTTGCCGTTCTGCGCGGCAGGGCCTTTTTCGCTTTTGACGTGTCTGTCTGTGGCTGTCCGTCCTCCATCTTACTGCCCGTTTCTTCCGGGGTCTTTTTTTATACGGCGTGTGGGGGAGGTGTTCTCAAAATCCAGGATAACGCGCGATGAAAAATGGCGGAATTTGGCCGTTTTTATAAAAAATCACATTTTCTTCAAAAAAGGTGTTTACAG